>JAFZCU010000129.1 GCA_017556145.1 Prevotella sp.
ATTATGTTACCAGTAATGTTTCAGAACAGTTGGATGCCAACAGTATTTGAGGATTTCTTGAACAATGATTGGATGCCTCGTGCCAACAGTACAGCACCCGCAGTCAATGTCAAGGAGAGTGAGAAGGCCTACACCATGGAACTTGCAGCTCCGGGCATTAAGAAAGAATATTGCCGAGTCAGCATCAACGACGAGGGCAACCTGACCATTGCCATCGAGAACAAGGCCGAACACAAGCATGAGGACAAGCACCATCACTATCTGCGCCGCGAGTTCAGTTACTCGAACTACGAGCAGAGCTACACGCTGCCTGATGATGTCGTGAAAGATCAGATCTCTGCCAAGGTGGAGGACGGCATCCTGACCGTCACCATGCCGAAGACAGAGCCGAAGCAGAAGGTCACCAAGGCCATTGAGGTCTCGTAATTTTCTTTATAACAAACGCTCGCACAAAATAAAAGAAATAAGAAACCGCTGACTGAGATAGTCAGCGGTTCTTATTTTATGTCGAGGTGACAGCAAGGTTTCACTAACAAGACAATAGGTGAAATCATATGACAGGCCACAAAACTGACTATTTGAACGACCCTAAATTTGCAACAAAACAGGCAAGATTCTGTATAGATTTTTATTTTACCGCTATTTTAGGGCTTTTCAGGCATTTGGTAAAAACAAATTGATTGTGTATCTTTGCATCGAATTAGGGGAAGACTGACTTCACGAAAATGATCATTTTTTTCCTCAAAGTTCGATAACCCCAACATCTGGGGTCAATCTTATTCGTTTTTTTTAACCGTAAGTGGCCGCAAGGCTGCCAGCCAGAGAGGAAGGTATTCATACTCAACTCTTAAGGAAAGACTCTTGTTGGGGAAACCCATCGGGGAATTTGGGAAAAGCGTTTTTGGGGAGGCATTTATTGCGTTTTTGAGGGTTCAAAATGGCTTGAATATTTTATCCCCAAGACAAGAAAAAGAACAGAATCCCCAAGTGCTCCCCAGGTTAAATACCCACACTGTGACATAGGTTACTGGGCGATTTTGTCAAGAAATCAAAATTCAGCACCCATTTATCACACCTATGCTCCAAGAGTCACCTGATGGTTCGAGTAAGCACCGTCACTTTCTGGAGATTCCAGCGACCAAGCTTTATCTGGTCAGGACTCGTGACGTATTCCTATTCCAATGCTACACAGGAATTCGTTATTCTGATCTGGAGAATCTCAGGAAATGCGATGTGCATGATAAGTACATTGAGATCACGACCATCAAGACCGTTGACTCCCTAAGGATTGAGCTGAACACACATAGTAGGGCTATCTTGAAGAAGTATGCGCCATTTGAGTTCCCTAACGGGAAGGCCTTACCCGTGGTCTCAAACCAAAAGATGAACACCTATCTGCATGAACTCTGTAAGCTGGCAGGATTTGACGAACCTATCCGAATCACCTACTATCGGGGTAATGAACGTTTTGACGAAATCAAACCCAAGTATAAAGTCATCGGCCCCCACACTGGACGACGCTCTTTCATCTGCAATGCTCTCGGTATGGGCGTCTCTCCGCAGGTTGTCATGAAGTGGACTGGCCACTCAGATTACAAGGCCATGAAACCCTACATCGATGTAGCTGATGAAATCAAGGCAGAGCCATGAAGAAGTTCGATGACTTCTGATTAGACAAAAAAACTAAAAAGCGGCAAATCCAATTAAATTTGCCGCTTTTTAGTTTCTATACTGTCTTGTACTAAACTCCGAGGACAATAGCTGGATCGATATTCAGCTTTCGGCTGATTTCCCTTCCCGTCTTCAATGACGGTTCACCCTTGCCAGTAATAATCTCACTGATACGGGCCGTGCTCAGTCCCAGCATTTCAGCCAGCTTTGTCTGGGTCAGTCCCATCTCATACATGCGGAGTTTGATAGTCTCCACCAGCGTTGGAGCAGCCACAGGATAGTGCTCCTCCTCATAGTCTGCCACAAGGTCGGAAATCAAATCCAGCTCCAGCATATTCTTGTCATCGGCAGGTGTATCGTTACCGACAACCTTCAGGAGCTCATTGATGCGGTCGCAAGCTGCCTTGTACTGCTTCTCTGTCTTTATCTGTGCCATAACCTATATGTTTTTAATGTCCTTAATCTTGTCATATTCCTCATGTGTGCCGACAAACCGCATATAAACCTTCTTGTTGATGAACAACACAACGGTTACTATACGGTAGTTATTGCCCTTGATGTCGAACACGTAGCGGTCGTTGCCGACATAATCCACTGTGTTGAACGTCTGCTTGATGTCTGCAAAGTTCGACCAGTTGGCCTTAGTAGTCCTCTTATACCAGTCACGGAGAGCCACGTCTGCATCAGCATGCTTGGCTATGAAATCCCGTATCATGGAGAATGAAATCACTCTCATACCTTAAATTTTGGTACAAAGATAAATATAATATTCGGTAAAACCAAATATTTTTCGGAAAATTTTAATTAATTACCGTTTGGAGTAAGGATATTGTCACAGTACCCAATTGTTAAAAACAATTTGAAAAGTGCATCCACAGGCGTTTTTCTGCGTTTTTTTGAGTACCTTTGCACCCCGATATGCAAAAGCAAAAGAAGATACTGTTCCTTCACGGATTCTATGCCAGCGGCAGTTGTGTGCCTGCTCTGGCATTGAAGGAAGCCTTTGAGAAGAGGGCCACCGTACTGACTCCCGACCTCCCACTCCATCCAGCCGATGCCGTCAGGCTCATCCGCGACATCTGCGACCAGGAGAAGCCGGATATCCTTGTCGGAAACAGCTGCGGTTCGTTCTATGCGCAGATGATCTCACCGATTATCGGAGTCCCTGCCCTACTCGGCAATCCGCACTTCAAGATGTCAGACTTCCTCCGCGAGCGTATCGGCAACCATCAGTACAAGTCACCAAGGGCTGACGGTAAGCAGGACTTCACCATCGACGAAAACTTGATTAAGGAGTTCGAGGAAATGGAAGCCCATCAGTTTGACTGCTGTAATATATATAATAAGGTACGTGTATGGGGACTTTTCGGTGAGGAGGACACGCTGGCACATTTTGAGCCGCTGTTCCTGGAGCATTATCACAACACCTTTCATTTCCCCGGTGGCCATACCCCTACGGCAGAACAATTCAAGACATGGTATGTTCCCCTTATTGAGAAGCTATTGTTGGAATATCCCATTTCAGAAGACCGTGTTCCGTAATGCCTAATCCACCAATATCATTCTCATTTCGATATCATCAACGGGACGGTCACCACGGGCGGTTGCGGTCTGTTGGATCATTTCCACGACATCAAGTCCTTCCTCTACTTCACCGAAAACGGTGTACTGACCGTCAAGGTGTGGCGTACCGCCGATGGTGGAGTAAATCTTCAGCTGTTCGTCAGTCAGACCATTACCAGTTACCTGTGCTTCTGCTTCGGCAGCGAGCTTGTCCTGAAGTTCCTGTAATCCGGCACGATTGCGTTCACGGCGCATCTGCATAATCTTGTCACGATGTTGAGCGGCCAGCTGATTGAAGGCCGACTGAATCTTCTGCATCTTCAACTGCTTAGAGAACTGACGGAGCTGGCCTTCGTTGTATACCTGTCCCCAGACGATATAGAACTGTGAACCGCTGCTTCTGCGCTCAGGATTCACCTCATCACCCTGACGTGCTGCAGCCAAGGCACCACGCTTATGGAACAGTCCGTCCTTAATCTCTGCTTCCAGCGTATAGTCAGGGCCACCGACACCCAGCATCTTTCCAGCAGGCGCACCCTTTGAGTCAGGATCGCCGCCCTGAATCATGAAGTCCTTAATCACACGATGGAACAGTGTACCATCATAATAGCCATCCTTCACCAGCTTCACGAAATTGTCACGGTGGATGGGAGTCTCGTCATATAGGCGAACCACGATATCACCCAGCATTGTCTGTATCTTTACTTTCATGTCCTTTATAATTTTTGGTGCAAAGGTACTGAAAAATCCTCAGAATCTGTACTATATAGCCGTATTTCCAACAATCTTTAAGTATCTCACGGGGGATTTCCCCTAATACGATTTAGGAAAAACCACCCTCCAGATTAGGCAAAATCCTTTTGAAATGCTATGAAAAGTACCGATCTTTGCACTGTGAACAAGAAACAAAATGTTTAACTCTTTAAAGATAGGAGATAACGATATGAAGAAGATGATGATCCTGGCAGTGATGATGGTCATGACTATCTCGGCCAACGCTATGAGCTACAATGCAGCAAAGCACGAGGC
>JAFZCU010000130.1 GCA_017556145.1 Prevotella sp.
AAACCGGGCTAATGAAAGGAGGAGTGGTACCTCCAGGAATCGAACCGGGGACACACGGATTTTCAGTCCGATGCTCTACCAACTGAGCTAAGGCACCATTGTGTCAACTGCATTCCTTTCGTTTGCGGGTGCAAAGGTACTAAGAAAAAGTGAAAGGGGAAAGTTAATAGTGAAAAATTTGCTACTGCTTAACATTTTTTAAAGATTGTATAGTAGCAGCAAATTGTTCACTTTTCACGATTCACTTTTATCTTTCGAGGGGGTTCCACCCCTGTGCTTTAAGCTCAAACTCTTGATTATCACGGGTTACGAGCAGTCTGCCGTATTTCTCTTCCGTGATGTGCCCGATCATCTTGATACCCTCAATCTGTTCTATCTTCTCATGATCACCGATGGGAACTGTAAACAGAAGTTCATAGTCCTCGCCACCATTGAGGGCACAAGTGGTCACATTCATATTCATTTCCTCAGCCATCACAGCGGTCTGGTAGTCGATGGGGATATTCTTCTCAAAGATACGACATCCCACGCCCGACTGTTTACAGATGTGCATGAGTTCAGAGGAAAGGCCGTCGCTGATATCCATCATGGCGGTAGGACGTATGCCTGCCTCACGCAGTTTCTCGATGATGTCGCCACGGGCTTCTGTCTGTAACTGGCGCTGTAGCAGATATTCCTTACCGCTGAAGTCGGGCTGGAAGTTGAAAGTTGAAAGTTGAGAGTTGAGAGTTGAGAGTTTTTTCTCGTCGCCGACAGCCTTGGCTTCAGCGATTTTCTTTTGGAGGTCGTTAATCTGGCCGTAATACACGGCCTTCTCGCGTTCCAGCAGTTGCAGTCCCATATAGGCGGCACCTAAGTCTCCACTCACACAGACGAGGTCTGTATTCTTGGCACCGTTGCGATAGACGATATCCTCTTTACGGGCCTCGCCGATACAGGTGATGCTGATGGCGAGTCCGGTATACGAAGAGGTGGTGTCGCCACCGACGATATCCACATGCCATTTGTCGCATGCCAAACGCAGACCGGCATAGAAATCCTCCATATCCTCAACCGTGAACCGTTTGCCCAGTGCTAAGGATACGGTTATCTGACGTGGGGTGCCGTTCATGGCGAACACATCACTGATATTCACCATTGCCGACTTGTAGCCGAGGTGCTTCAAATCAATATAGGTCAGATCGAAGTGCACACCTTCCATTAGCAGGTCGGTGGTGATAAGCACTTCCTTGTCAGGATAACTGAGTACGGCGCAGTCATCGCCTACGCCGTACTTCGTACTCTCGTTTCTGATTGCTATGTCTTTGGTAAGACGGTCAATCAGACCGAACTCACCAAGTGTTGCTATTTCCATTCTTCTGTCGGGTGATCCGTATTAAACTTCTCTGTTGAGGTGCTCTCCACTTGCTCGTTACGCATAATCATCTCCCGCATGATTTCTGTCATCAGTGGCTGGGCCTTATTGGCTGCATTCTGAACTTCCTCATGGCTCACCTCCACAGGGACATCGAATCCGCCAAGGTCGGTGATGACGGAGACACCAAAGACACGTATGCCGCAATGGCGGGCCACAATAACTTCTGGCACTGTGGACATACCTACGGCATCACCGCCTAATATGCGGTACATCTTGTATTCTGCAGGTGTCTCAAAAGTCGGACCTTGCACACCTACATAGACACCGTATCTGACACGTATCTTTTTCTCGTTGGCTATCGTTGTGGCCAGTTTGATGAGTTGTTGATCATAGGACTCATGCATATCCGGGAAACGCGGACCTGTGGGGAAGTTCTTTCCACGGAGCGGATGCTCGGGGAAGAAATTGATGTGGTCGGTGATAATCATGATGTCGCCCACATGGAAGTGCTCGTTCATACCGCCAGAGGCATTGGAGACGAAAAGCGTCTTGATGCCCAGTTCGTACATCACTCTGACAGGGAATGTCACGTCCTTCATCGAGTAGCCCTCGTAGAAGTGGAAACGCCCCTGCATGGCAAGGATGTCAACACCCCCGAGTTTTCCGAAAATCAGTTTGCCACTATGCCCTTCCACTGTGGATACGGGAAAGTTGGGAATCTCAGAGTAGGGGAACTCTTTCTTGTCAGTTATTTCTGAAGCTAATTGTCCGAGGCCGGTTCCCAGGATGATGGCCGTCTTGGGACTTGTGGTCATCCTTGCCTTTAGCCAGGATGCTGTTTCTTGAATTCTTTCGTACATAACCTATGATATTTTCGTTAAACGTTGCTTCTCCTTCGAGCATAAAGCTGATTCTGACGGGCAGCACATACAGGTTGTTCCTGACCTCGTCGCTCAGTCCTTCAATGCTTTCCAGTCTTACCATGTCTTTCTCAGTGGTAATTATTACCTTGGGTGATGGCATACTGGCGAATGTCTTGTTAATGTGTTGGATATCCTTCTGCTTAAAGTCATGGTGGTCGCCGTAAGCCAGCGACTTGACGCTTTTCGCATGCGGCATGACGTCGTAGTAGATCTGCTTCGGCGATGCGATGCCTGTCAGCAGCAGCACATGATAGTCGTTCAGATCCTCGAGCGATAACGGCGACTCCTTAGCCGCTGTGAACATCTTTCTCATCCGATCATATTCGAGCGTGGTGAAAAACAGCTGCTGATAGGGATACAGGTTCATCTGCTTGGTGAGCACACGGAAGTCCATGGGCTTCAGATCCTTCGGACATTTGGTCACGATGACGATGTCTGCGCGGTTTTTGCCTTTGAGCGGCTCACGCAGGCGTCCTGCCGGCAAGAGCTTATCATAAACAATCGGTCGGTGGTAGTCCACGAGCAGGATGTTTACACCTGGTTTGACATAGCGATGCTGGAAGGCGTCATCGAGTACGATGACATCTGTCTCTTTCGTGCTGCTGTCGTGAGTCAGATGTTCGATGCCTCGTGTCCGTTTGGCATCCACGGCCACCGTCACCTTCGGGTATTTCTGCTTGATTTGATAAGGCTCGTCGCCAATCATATTCATCGGCGTTTCAGGCGTGGCCAGCACAAACCCGCTGCTCTTGCGCTTGTAGCCCCGGCTCAGCGTGGCAACGCTGAATTGGTTCTGCAGGAGCCGGATGAGGTATTCCACATGAGGGGTCTTTCCTGTGCCGCCAACGGTGATGTTACCCACTGAGATGACTGGTACGGCATATGACTTGCTCTTCAAGATATTCATCTCAAAAAGCATGTTCCTGAAGTTCACGCCTAGGCCGTACAGCCAACTTAGCGGCAACAGTTTCTTGTTGAGCTTTATGAAATCACCCTCCATCAACTATTCACTTCTCACTTCACCCTGACGTCGTCGAGCATACGTGCCTGCACATGACAACCGTCCTTCACAGTCTGACGGATCTCCATCAGAGGCTCGTAGAGGTCGCCGAGCAGCAGTTTCAGCTCTTGCTGTAACTTGCTGTCGAGGTAGGTGCCCTTGTTCTCCTTCGGCATGAACTGGTCAAACCAACTACCCTGTGAAGGATAAGTGTTGGTGTGATACTCGTCGAGTTTTGCCAGTTCTGCGGCTTTCTTCACGGCATCGTCAAGGCTGCCAAGTTTATCCACGAGCTTGATCTTGATGGCATCCGTAGCCAGCCATACACGGCCCTGTCCGATCGAGTCGACGTCAGCGGGCTTCATGCCACGGCCTTCTGATACGATGTTGAGGAACGACTGGTACCCGCGGTCTACATATGTCTGCATAAATTTCATGGCCTCGTCGGGATTCTTGCCTAATACCAGGTCCGTTTCATAATCAGTGTACTTGTTGGTAGTCACACCGTCGAAGGTCACGCCGAGCTTGTCGGTGACCAGACCACTGAAATTAGGAATCAGTCCGAAGATGCCGATACTGCCGGTGATGGTCGTCGGCTCTGCGAAGATATAGTTGGCAGGTGAACTGATCCAATAACCGCCGGAGGCAGCCATTCCGCCCATCGATACCACCAAAGGCTTCTTGGCCTTCACCAACTTGAGGGCATGGCGTATCTGCTCAGAGGCAACGGCACTACCTCCACCCGAATTCACACGAAACACCACTGCCTTCACGTCGTCATCATCAGCCAACTTGCGCAGATCCGCAGCAGTGGTCCTACCAATAATCTTATGGCCTGTACCTGACAGAAGATCGAAGGTCTCATCGTCTACGATATTGCCGTAGGCATAATAAACGGCAATCTGCTTACCCTCATTCTTGTTCTTTGACTTTACGTTGAGCATATCTGCAAGGGTCAGTTGGTTGACGTCATCGTCTTTTTCAAGTTTCAAACGCTTCTTGATTTCTGCCTTCATTTCCTCGGGGAATATCACCTTGTCAACGAGCTTGGCCTGCACATAGTCCTTCTGGTCGGCCATCATGATGATGCTGTCGTTGGCCAACTGGTCCAATTGCTCAGCTTTCACCTTACGGCTCTCGGCAATGTCGTGCAGCCAGTACTGCCAGATGCCCTGCAGATAGGCAATACGCTGTTCGCGGTCATATTCGCTCATGCCCGTCTGGGTGTTGCTCTCCACATAACTCTTATATTTACCGACCTTAGCCACCATATACTTGATGCCGAGTTTATCATAGAGTCCTTTCATATATTCGCCTTTGCCGCCGAGACCTTTGAAGTCGATCATGCCCTCAGCGTTCAGATAGATGTTGTCAGCCACAGAAGCCACGTAGTAGCTGGCCTGCATATATTGGTCGGCATAGGCCACAATCCACTTGCCGCTCTTCTTGAAGTCCTTCAGGGCATCGCGCAGTTGCTGGGCAGTAGCAGGGGCGTCAAACTCCACAATGCCACCTTCCAGGTAGATACCCTTGATGTCGTCATTATCCTTTGCCTTGCGGATGCTGGCTATCAGGTCGTCCAGTCCCATGGCGCTCATGTCGTTCATGTTCAGCAGGGTATTGAAAGGCGAATCGGCTTCCGCACGCTCACTGATGGTGCCGTTGAGCTTGATCACGAAGACGGAATTATCCTTGACTTTCGTCGATGCCGTATCACTGGCAATCATACCGATGAGTGAGATGACAAAGAAAAATCCTGTCACAACTAAGAAAATTGCAATGCCACAGATGGTGGCAAGAGTCATTTTAAAGAATTCTTTCATATCGTTTGGTTGTAATTAATCGTTTCAGA
>JAFZCU010000131.1 GCA_017556145.1 Prevotella sp.
ATTCCCGTGGAGATGCCAACGCCATTGGAGGTCTGTGACACCTCGAAGGTGCACCTTTGTTCGATGATCGACTCCGTGTGGTATCAGACGCCCTGCGAATTCCGGCAGGTGCCGAACACCTTACGACAATATGAGCTATTGGTCGACTGGCGATTGGAAACGGAATACAGCTTCGAGGTCGACTCCGCAGCCTTTGTAGATATCTATGGCGTGGCGTCGAAAGCCAATAAGCAGGGTATCAAGGTAAAGGGTCCGGACGACTTCAGTCTGCTGGTGGTGAATGTCAGTGGTCTGGAAGTTGCCGACACCTCGATTATCGTCCAGCTGCTCAGCAGCTCAGACAGTCCGGAGCGGGAAGTGCGCGTGAAGAAAGGTGCGGCCCGGTTTGAATACCTCTCGCCAGGCAAGTACTATATGCGTGCCTTTGTGGATGCCAACGGCAATGGCATCTGGGATACGGGCGACTATAAGGAAGATCGTCAGGCTGAGGAAGTGTATTACTATCCTCAGGAGATAGAATGTAAGGCGAAATGGGATGTGACCAAGTCGTGGAACGTGAAAGAAAAACCGCGTTTCCTCCAGAAGCCTGGTGCCATCACCAAGCAGAAGCCTGATCAGGAGAAGAAATTGAAGAACCGTAACATTGAGCGGGCTAAGCAGTTGGGTAAGGAATATCTAAAGTCAAAAGGTGTGCGACTTTAAAAAGTAAAAAAGTAAAAAGGTAAAAAAGTAAAACACTCTTTACCCAACCATTTTGCCTTGTCCTAAAAAACATCATATTCTTCATCATTTTAATAATTTTTCTTTTTTATAGTCTCACTCCCTTGGTTTTGAGATATTCAATTCCCAGCTGCTTAGCTCGCTCAAAATTACGGTTCTTCAACTTCTTTTCCTTATCGGGCTTCTGCTTGGTGATGGCACCAGGCTTCTGGCGGAATCGTTCCACCTCAGTCAAATTCCAGGACTTGGTAACATCCCATTTCTCCTTACATTCTATCTGCTGAGAATAATAATATACCGACTCTGCCTGCCGGTCAGCCGCATAATCACCCGTATCCCAGACACCATTGCCGTTGGCATCCACAAAGGCGCGCATATAGTACTTGCCTGGTGTGAGATAATCAAACCGTGCTGTGCCGTTCTTCACATGTACTTCTCTCACTGGATCATCGGAATTGAGCAGTTGGACAATCATCGTAGAATCGATGTCATTCAAGCCACTGACATTCACTATCAGCAGGCTGAACTCATCCGGCCCCTTCACCTTGATACCTTGTTTAAAGGATTTCGAGGCCTTGCCATAGATATCGATAAAGGCAGCGGAGTCGATCTCGAAACTGTATTCCGTCTCCAGACGCCAATCGACCAACAACTCATACTTTCGTATGGAGTTCTCTATTTGCCGGAACTCATAAGGTGTCTGATACCACAGGGTGTCGATCTTGGAATAAAGATGTATCATCGATGTATCACAGACTTCCAATGGTGTTGGCATCTCGATGGTCAACCGTGAGTAAGGTGTAGCAGAAGAAGGCACATTATATTTCACTTCCAAGGGCTTGATAGGATAGATGGAGTCATAAGGCTGGCCGTTCTTCTTTTTCTTTTCCTGTTGCTTCTGCCACTTCTCTATTTCCCTGTTCAGCTCCTTTAAACGCTTCTCATACGACACCTTAGGCACAATATCCAAAGCAGAATCGGTGTTAAGCACAAGATTGCCAAGGGTATCGGTCATATGATAGGTGATATCCATCCGCAGGGTATCCTGGTTGATGAGCGTCGTGTCACGAAGCCAGTAGTGAATAGTGTCACGTTTCTCGTTGGCCTCAATCACAAAAGCACTGTCAGCGTTGAAGTTCAGGCCTTTGATTTCGGGCAGGATGGAGTCGCCATAGGTGAAATACAACGATAGCTTATTAGGCTCCTCCCGCTCCGTTTTGAGCAGGAAGCGGTCTGTCTGAGGATGTGTGAACGCCAAGAGGGTGACATCGTCGGGCAGGAAATGCGTATAAGGCACCTGTCGAAACGCATCGATATGCAGTGAATCACGCCAGATGGTATCCGTACGGGTATCAGGTTTCGACGACGGGCTGAAAGTCTCGTGACTGAAAGCAATCATCTCGCCCATCTGCTTGAAGCAGAAGTCACCATCCATATCCTGAAGGGCATATGCACGATAGGTACCAGGCGCCACGCCCTTCACCACAAAATGGCCTCGGCTGTCCGTACGTGATATACGCATCAATGGCTTTGTGGTAAATGCGGTATCTGACAAATCATCATAGAGTCCCACCGCAATACCCTTGATAGGCTCCAGATTACTGGCATCCAACACATAACCGGCAATCTCGAAAGTGTCAATCTTTTCGCCTGTAGAGAAGGTGAAGGTATAGTTGCCCATGGGATTGCCCTCATTATTATCGGCAATGGCATCACTAAAGTCGATGGTATAGGTGGTATTCTCTTTCAGCGTATCCTTCAACTCTACAATAATCTTCTTGCCAGCTCCTTTGATTTCTGGTGTTTCCAGTTGTGGTGGCGAGACGATGACCTTTTCTGAAGGATTGTCGATTTTAATAAACTCATTGAAATAGATGGTGATTTTGTTCGTCTTGATATTGGTGGCCCTGTCTTCTGGCGTGCTGCCTATCACCTGAGGAGGATCATCATCATACCAACCGCCATCGGGCTGTCCCATTCGGGCACAGGAAGTAAAGAAGTAAGAGGTGAGAGGTAAGAGGTAAGAGAATACTCCTACCACTACCAATATATGCATGCGTATTTTATGTAATTTCTCTTTCAGCATTTTCTCGTTGCACTTGTCATTTCTCTCACTTCTTACCTCTCACCTCTCATTAAGCTTTATCAGCTGCTCTATGGTCTCACGACTATTGCTCAGGCGAGGCACCTTATGCTGCCCACCCAGCTTTCCACGTAGTTTCAACCAGTCGTTAAAGAGATTCGGGCGTGCCTCAATAATCTCGAGGTGTTGCAAGGTAATGTTCTTATAGCGCTTGGCCTCATAGTCGGAATTGATTTCCTGCAGGCGCTGGTCGAGCAGGTCAGAGAATTGCTGCAAATCCTTTGGACGTTTGGCAAACTCGATGAGCCACTGGTGACGGCACTTCGCATTCGCATCCATAAACACGGGCGCTGCAGTATATTCAGAGACTTCTGCACCAGTCTGCTCACAAGCATATGCCAGTCCCTTCTCAGCATTGTCAACAATCAGCTCTTCGCCAAAGGCGTTGATAAAATGTTTTGTACGCCCTGTAATAATAAACTTATAAGGATTGGTCGAAGTAAACTGGATGGTATCACCTATTTCGTATCGCCAGAGGCCGCAGCAGGTAGAGATGACCATCGCATAGTTCTTGCCCGTCTCCACATCCCAGATGGGAATGGGGCTTCCGGAATTTCCGGATTCCAATGGAATGAACTCATAGAACACATCGTAGTCGAGCATCAGCAGCATCGACTTGTCGTTGGGATCATTCTGCAGGCCGAAGAACCCTTCGCTGGCATTATAGGTCTCCATATAGTGCATCTTCGGCGAGGTAATGAGCTGCTCATACTGCTTTCGATAAGGCGTGAAGGCCACACCACCGTGGAAAAACATCTCGATATTGGGCCATACCTCCTCCAGATGCGTCTTGCCTGAAATCTCCATCATCCTGGTGAGTACGGAAAGCATCCATGAGGGCACGCCCGAGATGTTTGTCACATTCTTGTTCATTGCCTCACGGGCAATCTTGTCGCGCTTGATTTCGAAATCGGAAATCAGGGCTGTCTTCTTCTTGGGAACACGCACCAGATTGGCCAACGGATTGATGTTCTCTATCAGGATGGCACTGAGGTCGCCCACCAGAGAACCCTTCAGATTATAGTTGGATGCGTGGCTACCACCTAAGATCAGTGCCCGTCCATCGAAGATACGCGATTGGGGATTGTTCTGCAGATACATGGCCACAGCATCGAAACCGCCCTTGTAATGCATCCGTTTAAGACCCTCCCGGCTCACAGGAATGAACTTCGACTTATCGTTGGTAGTGCCTGATGACTTGGCATACCACTTCACACGGCCAGGCCAGAGGATATCTGCCTCACCATGCCGCATACGGTCGATGCTATCCTTCAGCTCCTCGTAGGTGTTGATAGGAATATGCCTTGCAAAATCCTCATAGCCTTTCATCGTAGCGAAGGCGTGATTACGGCCATATTCCGTATCTTTAGCCTCAGCAATCAAACGGCCCAGCACTGCTTCCTGCAATGCCTTTCCCTCGTTCAGATGCTTTTCCAACTCCAGCTGGCGAGATTCGAAAACCTTTCTTACTATACCAGTGATGCTCATTTCAAATTGCGCAATTTGCGTGCAAATTTACGCAATTCCATTGTAACGGGGGAAAAAATTACGATTTTTTTATATAATAAGGTATAATTAGGGATTACGATTTTAGGGATTTCCCATTTTCTTTTAGGGGAAATCCTTTCTGGTGCTGTTGGTTTCTGGCTAATTTTGCAGCGTGAAATCTTTAAAATGTTTGGCTTATGAAAAGGATAATGATTGCTATGCTGAGCCTGATGCTCACCTTGCCGATGATGGCACAATACGGCCGACCCCGTCATTATGGGTCCAACTACGGACGCAGCAGCTATACTCGCACAAGTTATCGTCACAACCCAGTTGATACCTATGTCGGATTCCGTATAGGCGGTGCATTCTCAACGGTCAGCTCTGACGACAAGTACCTCGATGGTGGAACCATGCGCAGCGGCCTGAATGTGGGTGTTGTGGCTGGATTCCAAGTGGCACCTCATGCACCCATCTATTTCGAAACGGGTCTTTCCTATATAGAAAAAGGTGGAAAAGGCAGCTACGATGGCAGGAAGTTTACGTATAACCTCGACTATCTGGAAGTGCCGCTGTTGCTGAAATACGACTGCAGGGTGGATCGCGATCTGAGCATCCAACCATTCTTAGGCGGTTATGTGTCAGCTGGCGTAGGAGGTAAGATCAAGGACTTTGGTCATCGTCAGGCTTACAGCTCTTTCGATGACGATGCTTTCCAGCGCTTCGATGGGGGTATTAAGTTAGGCTGTGGCGTGCAGTTCAACTATCTCTATGCAGAGCTGGGTTATGACATTGGTCTGTCAAATATCAGTCGCGACTATTTTGACGATGCCCATACGGGGAGCCTCTTTGCTACGATTGGTATAAACTTCTGATTCTTTTGGACTGAGGGCTATTCGTTTAAATGCAGGCGGAAGCCGAATTCGATGGTTGGCGTCAGAGGATGTTTCTTGTAATAATGCTCCAAAGAGGTGCCGTCGTCGAAGTAATAACCAAGAGAGGGTTCGAGATAGAAGCCGAGATGGCGGTTAAAGCCATACTCGGCTCCTGCCTTTGCATCAACAGACCACTGCCAGGGTTTTTTGTTTACTGAATGGCTGTTCACCTCAGCACTCACACATTTCTCCAGCATTGCGCCACCAGAAATGTAGAACAGGAAGTGATCGGTCTTCCAGAACTGCCAAGAAACACTAAGAGGAATTCCGAGATAATGCAGCTTCTGGTCGTAGTTGGCCTGCTCATAAAGTGGAATGCTGAATTCAGAATAAAGATAGGTATAGCTGATACCGCCGTGCAAGGCAATACGAGGTGTCAGCTGATAATTCAAGTTCAAGCCAATGCGTATCGGAAGGTGATGCTCAGATCTGTATTCCGTCAGCGTATAGGATGGAATAAGAGACGAATAAGAACCGTATTCCGGCTGATCCTGATAGAGATTATTACTTTTATCACCATTATAAGCCATTTCTCCATTCTTATAATAGAGACGATCCATTCGCTGGGAGGTGTTAGCAGCAAGAAGTCCGCCAGAGGCGTTCACACCCAAGGACCACTTGTTGGAATGAGGGTGGATGGTGGATGGTGGATAGTTCTTGGACGAGCCAAGCGGCAAAGCAGAGCGATGATGATCAGGATTCTCGGCTTTTAATTCTAATTCTGTGTGCTCAGTTTGTACGTTCTCTGTTGGCTTCTCTTCCTCTTCGGTTGATGGGCCTTGTTCTGGCTCGTCAGCGACATCAGGGGGACAGGTTGCCTGATTCATGGCAATGCCTGAATTACGGACCAGTCTC
The DNA here is from genome assembly GCA_017556145.1 of Prevotella sp. Taxonomy (GTDB): domain Bacteria; phylum Bacteroidota; class Bacteroidia; order Bacteroidales; family Bacteroidaceae; genus Prevotella. The sequence goes on from JAFZCU010000131.1 coordinate 6,142, forward strand.
TTTGATTTAGCTGCGAGTTGCTTTGAGACAGGTTGTTCAGTAGTTGGTTCCTCAGATATCTGAGTCTCTACCGTTGGCTCTTCAGCTATCAGTTTCTCTGAGATTGGCTGCTGAGAGACGGCATCGGCCAGTTGAGGTTGCTCGATATCATGACTATTGTAGAAGACAAAGTATCCTACGAGGGCTAAAACGGCTGCAGCCGCAACCCAATACCTTTGAGCGGTTCCCGTCAAACGGGAAAGCGGCTTAAGCCCAAAGGATTTATCCATCTCTTTGCTGATGCCTTCCCAAAGTCCTGGGGGAGGCGTCTTACGATGCCCCTCAAGCTTCCGTCTCAGTTTTTCTGCCCAGTCTTCTCTCATTGTCTTGTATTTATGAATTCCTTAATCTTTCTTGATAGCAGCCGTTTGGCGTAATAGAGTTGCGAGCCTGATGTTGATACCGTGATACCCAACAGCTCTGCGATTTTCTGATGCGAACAGCCCTCGAAGGAATAGAGGTTGATCACCGTTCGATAGCCGTCAGGCAGTTCGCTGATCAGTTGGTGCAGCTCATCTGCAGAGAGGCCATCAGAAATAGGCTCTTCGTCTGCACTTTGCTGAACATCTGCCTCATGAAGTTCTGTAAACAGCAGCTTCTTCCGTTCTCTGAGGAAATGGAGGGCCTCGTTCACCACTATTTTGATCATCCAACCTCGGAACGACGATTCATCACGATACTCAAAGGCCGACAGCGAGGTGAATATCTTCACGAAACTGTTTTGCAGCACGTCCTTCGCATCGTTATCGTCAGGCACATAGCGGTAGCAGACCGATGAAAGCTCCTCGACGTACATCTGATAGAGCTGGCTCATCGCCCTCTGGTCCTTTTTCCGTATGCGCTCAACGAGTTGTCCGACCATCTTTTTCCTTATGTTCTACTTTAATAATCCAAAATTAC
>JAFZCU010000132.1 GCA_017556145.1 Prevotella sp.
AGAACTCCTGTCCGAGGATGAAGTGGAAATTGCTGCCACCCTTGGAGCGAGAGCCCGACTGGCTGGTGGTGACATAGTCGAAACCATAGGCCCAGTCGATACCCATCAGACCCACCATCGGCAGATAGATACGCACGCCGAGTCCGGCAGAGCGCTTCATCTTGAAGGGGTTGAAGTCCTTGGCCATTGCCCATGCATTACCGCCTTCGAGGAAGCCGAGACCGTAGATGGTGGTGTTGCCCAGCATGAACGGATAGCGGAGCTCGAGGGTGAAGCGGTCGTAGGCGTAGGCATTATAGGATGAGGGCGAGCCGCCCTTGTTCATCAGGTCGTAGGATGAAGAATAGGAAATGGCACCATTGTCGTAACCACGCAGACCGATGGTCTCCTCGGAATAGCCATAGCTGTAGCCGCTCATACCGTCGCCACCCACATAGAAGGTCTCGAAGGGCGAGCGCTTGTCGTCGTTATAGGAGCCCAGCAGACCCATCTCCACACGCGTCATGAGCACGAAACACTTCGAACCGCCTGTGAGTGCGGTGAAGGTGCGCGACTTGAACTTCCACTTGTGGTATTCAATCCAGCGGTACACATCCTGCAGCTCATCCTCATAGGTAGCCGACTGGCGGTTCTTGGCCAGACTGCCATAGTCCTTGTTGTCGAAGAGCGACCAGGGCGGCGTGATAGAGACAGAGGCCATGAATTCTGATCCATGACGGGGGAACAACGGGTTGTCGGTAGAGTTACGCGACAAGGTGATACCTAAGTTGATGTTGTTACAGTTACCGTTCTGGATATAGAAGTACTGCCAGTCGCGCAGCATATAGCGGGTATAGCCCAACGAGGCGGAGAGCTGGAAGTAGTCGTCAGGCCAGCGCAGACGCTTACCCCATGAGACGGCAGCTCCGAACACAGTCATCGTCTTGTCGTCGTCGAGCATCGACTCGTAGTTGTAGGCATAGGGGTTATAGCCGCCGTAGCCGTAGCTGTAGCTGTAGAAGTTGCTATAGAAGGCATTGTTGCGATACATGCTGTTGATATCGCTCTGCTTCGAATAGAAGGCGCTGATGTTAAAGGCGTTCGGACGCTTGCCGCCAAACCAGCTGGTTCCGTAGTTGGCACTCAGAGAGCTATAATAGGAGCCGTTGGTCTGGAAGTTGAATCCCAGCTGCTCACCATCGCCATAAGGCAGGATGCCGCGATGGAGCTTGTTCTTGCCAAAGAGGTTACGCAGCGAGAAGTTGTTGAACTTGATTCCGATACGACCGATGATACCCGTCTGTCCCCAACCGAGCGAGAACTCCAGCTGGTCGTTGCTCTTCTGCTCGAGCTGCCAGTTGATGTCGACGGTGCCGTCTTCGCCATTCGGTTTGATTTCGGGGTTGATGGTCTCTGCATCGAAGAATCCAGAAGATCCGATTTCACGGGCAGAACGCATGATGGCATCCTTGTTGAACAAGTCGCCTGGCTTCGTACGGAGCTCACGACGCACCACCTCCTCATACAGGCGGTCGTTACCATAGATGCGTACGTGGTTGAGACGGGCCTGCGGATTCTCAATGATTCGCATCTCAAGGTCGATACTGTCGTTGACGATGTTCACCTCCACCGGCTCGATGTTGGAGAACACGTAGCCATTGTTATAATACCAGTTTGATACAGCATCGTCATCTTCCTGCAGACGCTTCTTCAGCAAGCGCTGATTGTAGGCATCGCCCTTCTTCATGCCCAGCACGGCATTCAGATAGTCGGTGGTCAACACGGTATTGCCCACCCAGGTGATATTCCTCAGGTAGTATTTGTCGCCCTCGTCCACACGCAGGAAGACATTGACGTGCTTCTCGTCGTTGTTCCAGACAGAGTCTTCGAGGATGGTGGCATCGCGGAAGCCCAGTTCGTTGTATTTCTCAATCAGCTTCTGCTTGGCTTCCTTATAGCGCTCGTCGGTGAATTTCTTGGCCTTGAAGAAGTTACTGAACTTGCCTGCTTCATGGATCTTACCAAAGGCACCCTTGGAGAGCAACGAACCCTTGATCTTCTGGTCGGTGAGTTTGTCATTGCCCGTGATAAAGATATTGCGCACCTTCATCTTGTCCTTTTTGTCGATATTGACGTCGAGCATCACCTGACCCTTGTTGTTGGGATCGTCGCGCTGAACAATATTGATCTCAGCATTCTTGAAGCCTTTCTCGTCGAAATACCGCTGCGCAAGAATCTTGGCACGGTCGATCATATTCGGGGTGATCTGACTACCCTTGATGATACCCAGCTTGGCTTCCATATCGTCGCGCTCCGCCTTCTTGATGCCGATATAGTTGATGGTGCTCACCCGAGGACGCATGGCCAGGGTGATACGCAGATAAATCTTGTTGCCTACGATGGAGTCGGCACTAATCTGTGCTTTCGAGAACAGTCCATGACGCCAATAGCGCTTCACAGCCTCGGTAATCTGACTACCAGGCACTTCTATCTCCTGACCAACAACCAGACCGGAGAGTCCTGTGAGCACGTAGTCCTCATAACCTTCGACGCCCTCGACAGCAAGACCACCGATGATACACGTGCGTGGCGTACCGGCATAAGAGATATCAGGATGCACTATCTTGTCCTGAGCAGAAGAATGTAAAGGTAAAAAGGTAAAAAGGTAAAAAGGTAAAATCCATTTCACCATCCCTAATACCTTATTTATATATATAATCCTTTTCACTATCGTTTTCTCGCTATTTGCTTTTTTACTTTTCTTCTTCCACCTGCGCCTCGGTCTTTCCAAAGCGACGCTGGCGACCCTGATAATCGACAATGGCCTTATAGAGGGCCTCTTCGTCGAAGTCGGGCCAGTAGGTATCGCAGAAATAGAACTCGGAATAGGCGCACTGCCACAGCAGATAGTTGGAGATGCGCTGTTCGCCACCCGTGCGGATGAGCAGTTCGGGGTCGGGCATGAAGTTGGTACACAAGTGCTGACTGATGGTCTCTTCAGTAATGTCTTCCGGGAATACACCACCTGTGGTCATATACTCCTTCCACTTGTCGATGGGGTGATCGAGCTTCTCACGCACCTTGCTCACAATATCGCGAACGGCATTGGTGATTTCCCAGCGGCTGCTATAGCTCATAGCCATGACGACGGTCATCCGGTCTCCATCCTTCGTCAGGTCTTCCATGTACTTGATCTTATCCTGTACACCATCCGGCAGGCGTTTCAGATCACCTATCATACGGAACCTGATGCCGTTGTCTGTGAACAGGTCCATCTCTACGAAGCTGAGCACCAGTCCCATCAGTGCCTCAATCTCGTAAGCCGGACGGTTCCAGTTCTCAGTGGAGAAAGTGTACAGCGTCAGGTATTTCACACCCAGACGGGCGCACTCTGACGTGATTTTCTTCACGGTGTCGACTCCTGCCTTATGGCCGAAAGTACGATCCAGCCCACGGTCCATCGCCCAGCGTCCGTTGCCGTCCATGATGATGGCAATGTGCTGCGGAATGCGGTTCATGTCCAAAAGCTCTTTCATATCTCTCTATAAACTATAAACTCTAAACTATAAACTATATATTAGTCCCTGTCATTGTGGCATGTCCTGCACTTGGCCCAGAGCTCATAGGTAGCTGCCAGCTGCAGCACGCTATAGCCGTCGGTGTTCTTGAAGAGTCCACTGCTCTTGATGCCGTAGGGGTCTTCCTTACCATCAAGCAGATCACTCAAGGCAAAATGCACACGCCATTCAGCTGTGAGGTTCACACGGTCGGCAATCTTGTATTTGACACCAGCCCCGATGGGCAGACTCACTGCGAAGCCTTTCTCAGGATCGCCATGAATGGCAGAACCCAAACCCATGGTGATGAAGGGGGCCAGCTTACGTGCTCCCCGGTATTCTTTTCCTGTGCCATAGGCCCAGAAGTTGTATTCGAAGCGCAGATTGACATCTATCAGGCTCTTGCTGAACTTATAGCGCTCGTCCTCAGGATACCAGGTATTGGCCTTGGCCGAGGAACCCTGGAGTTTACCATAGCCTATCGTCAGCGCCACTGCCATACGCGGATTCGACTTGTATTTGGCCATCACGGCCCCCATAGGCTGCATCTCACCGAAGAGTGCGGCATTGTAGTCACCCAAGTAACTGACAGCACCGCCACCAGCACCAATCTCCAACCGGTATTCCGGTTCGGTCTGGGCTTGTGTGGCCGTTGCGACAACAGCCAACAGCATCGGCAATATTATTTTCCGTACCATATCGTACCTGTCTCAGCACTCTCTAACAGCCAAATGCCTCCATTGCCATCGGTAGCAGCACCTGCAATACTGCTGACAGGCGACTGCATGGCACTGGAAGTCTTCCAGGTAATACCCTGATCACAACTCTGATAGATTACACCATTGCTGTTGATGGCCAACACACTGCCGTCCGTATAGGGCAGCAGGAAATAGTGCTGGCCCTTGGGCAGGCAATAGGCATTGTTGGAAGTGATGGGGATATACACCCAACTTGTACTCGTCGGATAATCATTGTCGATGAGTTTACGCCATACGGCAGCATACGTGTCTTGTGCGTCGCTGTCGCCCACGAGCAGGGCATAACACAACCCATTATCCAATTGCCAACAGGCAAAGCTGCCATTGGCGGGCAGCAAGCTACTGTCTTCATCGAGGGTCTCATTGATACTGGTAGCCCAATGATCCTGCGAGGCCACGAGACCAGTACCCGCTTCGTTATAGGCAAACTCCCATCCAGCCATCGGCGTAGTGGGCATCGTGGTGCCTGCCGGCATCTGCTTCCAGACTAACGTCGTGGACTCTGCCTGCGTCTTGACGTTCACTTGTACCTGATAGGCACGGTATTTTTCGCCTGAGTTGTTATAGACGCGGAATTCGCGAACGGTCGTGAAGTCAAGAGAGTCGGCATTGCTATAGGAGCGTAAAGAGTCGCTGGAAGCACTTTTCACTGCAATGCTGCCAGAATAAGCTGTAGCCGTCGCTGTCACCAGGATATGCTTCAGGTCACAATCAGCAGGCAGGGAGTCTGTATTGTAGATCTTGCGCTGATATTGATCGATGGTGAAGGGATAGCTGCTAACCGTCAGCTTCTGCAGGTACACAGAATCTCCGCCAGAACTACTGGTGGTATGGATGTATCTGTTAACGGCCGAAAGCGAGAAAGTGCTTATGGCTGTGTCGTCATAGATCGTAACCTCCGTATCATCTGAGTTGCCCAGACACGAAGAGACGCCTATGGCGAGGGCCAAAAGCACGGCTATCGTATAGAGTTTCTTTTTCATCAGTTCTTTGTAAATTTCGAAATTTGGGTGCAAATTTACGCACAATTCCTCAAAAATGTGTCATTTTCACATTATAATTAAAGAAAATAAGTTGAAATTTGACCGATTTTAAGTTAGTTTTGTTTTTCGTACTTCCTTTTTTTCATTTTTTGACTAAGTCGAAAAAAGTGCGGTATGAATCACTCACCCCGCACTCTTCCTAACGGATGGTGGTATGCATCAGCGTAATGACACTTAATATCATCGCCATAACGACGCAGACCAACATAACCGTCGTTTGAAAATCTAATAACATA
>JAFZCU010000133.1 GCA_017556145.1 Prevotella sp.
CAAGAAAATTCTGCTTGGCATATCCTTTGCGGGCGCCAAAGACGGTCAACAGTCGCTGATGATGGAGGAGATGAACGATGTCAACGACTTCATGGCGAAGTTCGGCAATGACTTTGAAATCAAGTGGGGTTTGGCTACTGACCCTGAACTCGGCAAGAAGGTCAAGGTTACCATCTTGGCCACCGGCTTCGGCATCGAGAGCGTCGATGGTATGGATGCCCACATGAAGAAGCATACACAGGACGATATCAACCGCATCGCTGAGGAGCAGGCCAAGGCTTTGGAGCGCCAGGACCGCCGTAACCGCTTCTATGGTGGTGACAGTACCGCCAAACGTTATAAGCGTCGTCCGAACATTTATCTGTTCCGCCCTGAGGACCTTGACAATGATGATGTCATCTCCGCCGTAGAGTCTACGCCTACTTATAAGCGTACACGTGAGATCCTCGATAGCATCAACTCGCAAGCCACTGGTGATATCATTCCGGAGCATCCTATCGCTCCCACCAACGACGAACCCGTACAAGGCACTATCAAGTTCATGTAATATTACAGAGACAACAATTACGAAGACAGGCTTTTGATGTGAATTCAAATCATTCCATCAAAAGCCTTTTTTATTCTTTATTCCCTTAATTCTTGTTAATATTCTAAAGAATTAGAAAAAACATTTGGAAGTTCTAAAATATTAGAGTATATTTGCCGCCAGAAACTCTAAAAGCTTAGAATATGCAAGAGAAAAAGCAACTGACGGAGCAGCGAGAGCAGAACCAAGACGACTTGAGTTCTGCCGAGTCTCGACGGAAGAAGACCAAAGGTCAATTAACTAAGGCTGAGACGCAAATAATGAACATACTTTGGTCATTACCAGAAAGTAAAGGCTATTCATCTGAGATCATGGGAAAGTTCCCTGAGCCGAAACCGGCTCTGACTACCCTGCTGACATTCCTTAAGATATTAAAGGATAAAGGGTTTGTCACTTCGGAGAAACATGGGAAAGCCCAGCTCTTCAGCACCACAATCAGTAAAGAGGATTATACGCGTGCGTATATGAAAGAGGTGCAGAATACATTCTTTGGTGGCTCGTTTGCCTCGCTCGTGTCTTTCTTTGCCAAGGACGAGCAGCTAAGCGATGAAGAGGTCAGTGAGATTATGGAAATCCTAAAGCACCGCAAGTAATGGCAGAGTTCCTCATCTACGATTTGAAGGTAGCAGTATTGATAGTCGCTTTCTATTTCTGCTATCGGCTGCTGATGGAGCGCGAGACAATGCATCGGCTGAACCGCATCGTATTGCTGTCTTCCATCCTGCTCTCGCTTGTTTTGCCTTTATGCGTCATCACGTTACATAAGACGATAGAGGTTGAGCAAATACCAGTGATAGATACAGCCGAACTGGTCATCACAGAATCGGGAGAATCAGAGGGACAGGTCCATGATTGGGTCAAAGACCACAATCACGCGACCAGTCCCCTTGATTCTTCATCTATCATCTTTGCCATTTTCATAATCGGCGTTGTCTGCCGATTGCTATATATCGCTAATAGTTATCGGCATTTGTGCCGATTGATTAAGGATAGTGAGCAACATTCGTTGGAGGATGGCGTGACACTGGCAGTTGTCGACCTGCCCGTCGCACCGTTTTCATGGATGCACACCATCGTGTTAAGCCGGATTGACTACGAGGAGTGCAACCCTTCGATACTTGCCCACGAACGGGGACACATCCGACAGCATCACAGCTGGGATATCGTCTTCGTTGAAGTGCTTACGGCCCTGCAATGGTTCAACCCTGTGGTATGGCTCCTGCGTCGCGACTTGCGAACCATCCATGAGTATGAAGCAGATGCATCCGTCCTCTCGTCAGGTTCAGACGTGAGCCAATACATCCAACTACTGATGCGGAAGGCGATGGGTACAAAGGCCTGTATCCTCGCCAACGGCATCAACAACAGCACCATTAAAAAGCGAATTAATATGATGTTACTTAATAAATCCCCGCGCCGCAACTCCCTGAAGTTGTTGGCACTTCTGCCAATCGTGGGTGTCACCCTCGCCCTCAACGCAGAGACCGTCACCGACGTGGTCTATAAGAACGACGAGCCCCAGAAACAGGTGCCCGCAAAGAAAGGCAAGAGAAATGCCACTATCAAGACTGGCAGCAACCAGGGTATTAATGTCATTGAGATAGTAGAACCAAAATCCGATGACGAACTGAAAACTTATGAAACCACGCTGGGAGAATCAGAACCCAATGTGGCAGTTTTGATTCTTAATACCAAAAAGAAAGGAGAAGAGCCGTTGCTCATCGTTGACAAAAAGATTGCCACAATAGAACAGGTGCGGGCTCTCCCCAGAGATGCAGTCGCCAGTGTGGGTACGATGAGAGAAGAGGCAGCCATCAGTTCATACGGTGAAAAAGCCAAGTATGGTGCACTGATTATCACCACCGTCAAGCATCAGAAGGAAATATATAATGAACAGATCAGTCAGCCTGATGTCTTCGACAAGGTGGATGAGGTACCGCAATTCCCTGGCGGTATGGCGGGAATGATGCAATATCTAAGCAGCAATATCCGTTATCCTGAAGATGCAAGAGAGGCTGGCACTCAGGGACGTGTCATTGTCAGTTTTATTGTTGAGAAAGACGGTAGTATCAGCAACGCAAAAGTGGCGAAACCCACATATTCTTCCCTTGATGAGGAAGCCCTCCGTGTGGTCAGCGCCATGCCGAAATGGACGCCTGGCAAGCAAAACGGTGAAGCTGTCCGTGTGAAATATTCAGTACCTGTTTCTTTCCGTTTGGGTGGAAAAGAAACACCTAAAGTCGAGGGCACCTTCAAACCTGTAGAGTCCGTAGAGAAACTGACAGGGATCGATGAGAACGGCAAAATCCTCATCAACGGTAAGGAGGTTAAGCGACTTGTGTTTGACGGCTCTGATGATGAACTGGGAGTGGCCTTCATGAATATCTTGATCAACAATCCTGAGCATTTCGATTACGAGATTGATGGCGAGCCTGTGACGGTAAAGGATATGAAGGAGATGAAGTCCAAAACCAACCCAATCAAGAGCATAATGTATGTTCAGAAGGATAGCGAGCACCCGAAGGACAGATTGCTTATCACGACAAAGAAAGCAGAATAAACATGAAGAAAGCCATCATCACCGCATTGCTTGCCCTTGTCGCTTTGACGGGGCAAGCACAAGAGATTAGAACGAACGAGCCGACGTTAGACGATTACCGGCAATTGCTGAATGCCAAAGGTTACATCGCCTACAGTTTCGATATGAAGGACTTCAAAGGCAAGCAGTATGAGCCTGTCGTCATGGAATATGTGAAAGGCGAAGATCCGAAAGATGTGCTCGGCTTTAGTTTCTCTTTTCCGCTTGGAGAGAAACTAGTCATCGGGTTTGCACCGTCAAGTAATGATTCTACTTATGTCTATTCCTACCAATCTGACGGTGGTGGTGGCTTTAATGCCACGCTTAAACTTCAGCCAATCTTTGCACCAGAGATGCCTTCGAAACAGGCTTACAGATACGAGTCGCGTCCCTTCGAACTTATTTCTCCTGTAGAAATGGAAAAGTTCATCCCGCTCGTCTTGTTCGGTTCCTATTGGTACGAACAAGAAACTGGCGTTAGCCGTTTCTGCGGCGATAAGCTCATCAACCCCGACCTCTCGTCAGACATCATCAAGAGCATTCCCCATTTCTACGTCCTCGGCATTAAAATAACATCATAAAGTCTGACTGCAAGGTTGTACCACTTATTTCAAATAAGAGGCTCTTTTATTGGGTTACTGATATAATTCCTGCAAGACACCCAACGACTTCAGCTCAGGGAAGTCGGGCAGGTGGAGGCGGTAATAGGTAAGGGCCACTTCGAGCAGGCGGTTGCGGTCGTGATGGGAGAGGCGATAGAGGTGCATCGTAGCATAGTCCATACGCATCATAAGCTGGATAATCTCTGCCTCGGCAGGTTGGAGGAAGTCGCGATGAGTAGGCGGCATGGCACAGAAGACACTCTCGCGCAGGTCGAAATAGTCGCCACTGGTATAGCCGTCGAGGTTAGGATAGAAACCAAGGAATCGGGAGAGGCGCATAAGAAACACCAAATGGAAATTGGCAAAGCGCCCCTCCTGACTGTCGAGCCACTGAATGCTGTCGGTCACATAGTCGAAGAGCGGCACGTTCTGCTGCTCACCCTGCATGGCATAATATAGGAACTCTGCCACAAAAAGGGAGATTGAAAGCTTTTCGGGTACAAAGGGAATGCTGGAGAATGGGTGCAGCAAGCGCACATCCGACAGTTTCTGCAGTTGCAGCCTCGGCCTCACGTCGGTCTCGATCTCCAACAGGGTGAGCGGCTGGAAGAACTGTTTCTTGATCTTCCCCCTGGGTGACTTTGGCAGGCTGACGATAAACGAGAGTCTACCGTAGTTGCGGGTGAACATGTCGACGATGAGTCGCGTCTCCCCATACTTCAGCGCGTGGAGCACAATGGCTGATGTCTTTGTCAGCATACGACTGCAAAGTTACGAATAAAAATTGATATCTGACGAATGATTATCAACCTTTTTTGTGGTAAAATAGCATTTTTTTACGGATTTATTTGGTGGAATGGAAAAATAGCAGTACCTTTGCACCCGCAAAATTGACGACGGTCCCTTCGTCTATCGGCTAGGACGAGAGATTTTCATTCTCTAAAGAGGAGTTCGACTCTCCTAGGGACTACATTATTAAATTTGTCATCTGCACAGCCAAGTGCTACCTGCAAGGCGCAGGGATAAGGTGGCGAAAGTCCTTCGGGGCTGCCCAGGGCGGTCAAAAACGATGCAAGACCCACAGGCTTTAATTCTTTATCATTTAACATTAAACATTAAACAAAAAAATGGCAAATCACAAATCATCAGTGAAGCGCATCCGTCAGGAGAAGAAAAGAGCCCTTCACAACCACTACTACGCAAAAACCATGCGTAACGCTGTGCGCAAACTCCGCGCTATGACGAATAAGGACGAGGCTGCTGCCCTGTATCCCAAAGTACAGAAGATGCTGGACAAGCTGGCTAAGACCCACATTATTCACAAGAACAAGGCCGCAAACCTGAAGTCAAGTCTGGCACAGCACGTCAACAAACTTTAATACGTTGATTGTTAAAAAACAATAGAAGCCGCAATTCTTAAGGATTGTGGCTTTATTTTTAAGTTTTCTTTGCAGATAAACTTCGTTTATCTGAACGATTTTTTGTAATTTTGCACCCATAATTCAATTAGAAGCAAAATGACAGACGAACAACTGAATCAGGAACAAAACTATTCCGCGAGTAATATTCAGGTACTCGAGGGTTTAGAGGCTGTGCGCAAGCGCCCTGCCATGTATATTGGCGACATCAGTGAAAAGGGTCTCCATCATCTGGTGAACGAGACCGTCGACAACTCTATCGACGAGGCGATGGCCGGCTATTGTACGCATATTGAAGTAACGATCAACGAAGATAACTCCATCACCGTGATGGATAATGGTCGCGGTATTCCTGTCGACGAACACGAGAAGATGCACAAGAGTGCCCTTGAGGTCGTCATGACGGTGCTCCACGCCGGTGGTAAGTTCGACAAGGGTTCGTATAAGGTATCCGGCGGTCTGCATGGTGTAGGTGTGAGCTGTGTGAACGCGCTCTCTACCCACATGATGTCGCAGGTATTCCGCAACGGCCATATCTACCAGCAGGAATACGAGAAGGGTAAGCCCCTCTACGACGTGAAGATCGTGGGCGACACCGACAAGACCGGTACCCGTCAGCAGTTCTGGCCTGATGGTACTATCTTCACCACCACAGAGTACAAATATGACATCATTGCCCGTCGTATGCGCGAGCTGGCCTATCTGAATGCCGGCATCACCATCACGCTCACCGACCTGCGCCCTGACGAGGAAGGCAACTTGAAGCAGCCCGAGGTGTTCCACGCCAAGGACGGACTGAAGGAATTTGTGCGTTACGTGGACCGTCACCGCACGCACCTTGTCGACGATGTCATCTACCTGAAGACTGAGAAGCAGGGTATCCCCATCGAGGTGGCTGTGATGTACAACACAGACTACAGCGAGAATATCCACTCCTATGTGAACAATATCAATACGATTGAGGGCGGAACCCATCTGGCTGGTTTCCGTGCAGCCCTTACCCGTACCCTGAAGAAATATGCCGACAGCGACCCACAAATCTCCAAGCAGATAGAGAAAGCCAAGATTGAGATTGCACCTGAAGACTTCCGTGAGGGCCTTACAGCAGTGATTAGCATCAAGGTGGCCGAACCCCAGTTCGAGGGACAGACCAAGACCAAGCTTGGCAACTCTGAGGTCGCTGGCGCCGTTCAGCAAGCCGTAGGCGAGGCTTTGGCCAACTATCTGGAGGAACACCCGAAGGAGGCCAAGATGATCTGCGACAAGGTCGTTCTCGCTGCCACAGCCCGTATCGCCGCCCGCAAGGCCCGTGAGAGTGTGCAGCGTAAGAACCCGATGACGGGTGGTGGTCTGCCTGGTAAACTCGCCGACTGCTCGAACAAGGACCCGAAGGATTGTGAGATCTTCCTCGTCGAGGGTGACTCCGCAGGTGGTTCTGCCAAGCAGGGTCGCGATCGTCACTTCCAGGCCATCCTCCCCTTGCGCGGTAAGATCCTGAATGTAGAAAAGGTACAATGGCACCGTGTGTTCGAGGCCGAATCGGTGATGAACATCATCCAGTCGATCGGCGTTCGCTTCGGTGTCGAGGGCGAAGGCGACCGCGAGGCTAATATTGATAAGCTGCGTTACGACAAGATCATCATCATGACCGATGCCGACGTCGATGGCTCGCACATCGACACGCTGATCATGACGCTCTTCTACCGTTTCATGCCGCAGGTGATTCAGGGCGGCCATCTGTA
>JAFZCU010000134.1 GCA_017556145.1 Prevotella sp.
ACTTCAGCAGGTGAGCGAGCATCTTAGGACTTGTCAAGTCGTTGATTGCTACTACTTCATAACCTTCAGCCTCGAACATCTGACGGAATGCGAGACGACCAATACGGCCAAAACCGTTAATTGCTACTTTTGTCATTTTACTTAATTATTAAATGGGTTTATACCTAAATTACTAACTTTTTCGCGTCTTTTTTACACTTTTTTTCGATTTCGGATGCAAAGTTACAAAATTATTCTTATATTTGCACCATGATTCAGTATTAATTTAAGTGAAAACTGAAAACTGAAAAGTGAAAACTGATGTAGCTCAAGGCTTTAGGCCGATGATTGCAAAACGAAGATTACAATTCACCAAACATTAATAACATTAAACATTAAAACTATGGGATTTATTAAAGAATTCAAAGAGTTCGCCGTTAAGGGCAACGTAATGGACATGGCAGTCGGTGTGATCATCGGCGGCGCATTTGGTAAGATCGTGACTTCTCTGGTCAATGACGTGTTGATGCCGATTATTGGAAAGTTGACAGGTGGCATTAGTTTCACCGACCTCTTCGTCAACCTCGGCGATGGCAACTATCAGACACTGGCTGCTGCTCAGGAAGCAGGTGCTGCTGTGCTGGCATACGGACAGTTCATCCAGAACATCATCGACTTCATCATCATCGCCTTCTGTATCTTCTTGATGATCAAGGGCATGAACAAACTGAAGAAAGAGAAGCCCGCAGAGCCCGAAGCACCCGCAGGACCCACTCAGGAAGAACTGTTGGCAGAAATCCGCGACCTGTTGAAAAACAAGTAAGTCATCTGCATTCACCTATTTTATAGTATAGGGATAAATGAAGAAAGCAACTATCATTTTTGCCTGTTTGTTGTCGGCCATCGCTGTGATGGCCGACAACCATTGGGTAGGCACATGGGGAACAGCCCCTCAACTTGTAGAAAGGAATAACAACCCACCTTCACCCGGATTGGGCAACAACTCACTACGTCAGATTGTACAAGTATCCATCGGTGGTGAGAAGGTGCGTTTGAAACTGACCAACGAATTCAGCACGGGTGATACAGAGATCAAGGCCGTTGAACTGGCCTTGGCCAAGACAGCCGGCAGCAGCTATGAGATCGACGAGGCCTCTACCGTCAGCCTGACCTTTGGCGGCAACGCTGGTGTGAAGATGCCTGCCGGTGGCAAGGCTGTGTCGGATGCCGTCGACTTCCATATCGGCAACCGCGAGAACGTGGCCATCACCATCCATTACGGCTCAGCTTCATCGACGAGCGTAAGCGGACATCCTGGTTCGCGAACCACATCCTATCTGAAGACAGGCAACACGACTGATTTCAGCGGAGCCGTAAAGACCGATCACTGGTACAACATCCTCGCGCTTGAGGTGGAGGCACCTGAGACAGCCGGTGCAGTGGCCATTTTGGGCAACTCCATCACCGACGGGCGCGGCTCCACCACCAATCAGCAAAACCGCTGGGCTGATGTGCTTTCACGTCGTTTGTTGGCCAATGAGCCGACCAGTCAGGTAGGTGTGCTCAATATGGGTATCGGTGGCAACTGTGTACTTGGCGGCGGATTAGGTCCGACCGCTTCCAACCGCTATAAGCGCGACCTGTTGGGACAGGAAGGCGTGAAGTGGATCATCCTCTTCGAGGCAGTCAATGACCTGGGCGGAGCGCAGAACGGCGTGCAGACGGCCAAGCGCATCATCGAGGTCTACAAGCAGATTATCCGTGAAGCGCATCAGAAAGGCATCTATGTCTTCGGAGCTACCATCACTCCGTTCAAGGGCAACAATTATTACACTGCCGACCATGAGAAGGGCCGTAGCACCATCAACCAATGGATTCGTACCACGAAGATGCTCGATGGTGTGATAGACTTCGACGAGGCCGTACGCAATCCGCAGGACCCGGAAGCCATGCAATCGAAGTTCCTGTTTGAGAACGACTGGCTGCACCTGAATGCCAATGGTTATGAGACGATGGGCAGCTGTATCGACCTGAATCTCTTCACCAAGACCGACCCGTTGGCTGCTGACGATGAAGAGGAAGAGGCCTATGGAGAAGCCCTTTGGATAGAAGCCGAGGATTTACGGACCAACAGCTATGGCACAGCCTTCCAACTGGTAGAGGACGGTGCTGCCTCTGGCGGCAAGTATCTGATGACCGTAACGCAGACTTCCAACGCAGCCCCCACCGACAAAGCCTATATGCTCACTTCCACGTTTACGGTGGCTACATCCAGCACCTATTATGTGTATGCCCGCGTGCTTTGTCCCACATGGGATGACGACAGTTATTGGGTGAGTGTCGATGGGCCAATGAACAACTTTGCCAATGGTCTGCAGACAAACTCATGGGACTGGAAAGAAATCTACCAGGGTTTTCTTCAGGCAGGTCAGCATCAACTCAATTTAGCCGGACGTGAGGATGGCGCCTGTCTCGACAAGCTCTGCATCACCACCAATCCGGAAACACCTTCAGGCATGGGTGGCCAGGCTACACCAACAGCCATTTCCCCTAATCGTCACCAGCAGCCCATCTCTATGGAATCTTATGCCATAAACGGTATGCGACTGACGACCCAACAAAAAAGTCCCATCATCGAAGTACGCCGCTTCGATGATGGAACTATTATCTCGCGTAAGATGGTCGCCCATCCCTGAGACGTTACCTACTCCTCACTCCCACTCGATGGTTGCGGGTGGTTTTGAGGAGATGTCGTAACAAACACGATTCACCCCGCGTACCTTATTTATTATTTCATTACTTACCTTAGCCAGAAAGTCATAGGGCAGATGAGCCCAGTCGGCTGTCATCGCATCCGTCGAAGTCACGGCACGCAGGGCCACAGGATGCTCGTAGGTACGCTCATCGCCCATCACGCCCACGCTTCTCACCGTCGAGAGCAGGATGACACCAGCCTGCCAGACCTTATTATACAGGGTTTCGCCATCGGTATCGACATAGTCACGAAGGCCTCGGATATAGATATCGTCGGCATCCTGAAGGATCCGGACTTTCTCAGGCGTGATGTCGCCCAGGATACGCACGGCGAGACCTGGACCGGGGAAGGGATGACGGGTAATCAGGTGCTCAGGCATACCCAACTGACGCCCCACACGACGCACCTCGTCCTTGAACAGCCACTTCAGCGGTTCACAGAGTTGCAGATTCATCTCTTTGGGCAGACCACCCACATTATGATGACTCTTAATCACCTTACCCGTAATATTGAGCGACTCGATTCGGTCGGGATAGATGGTTCCCTGAGCGAGCCACTTGGCATCGGTAATCTTCTTCGCCTCAGCATTGAAAACCTCCACAAAGTCACGGCCTATAATCTTGCGCTTCTGCTCAGGTTCGGTCACACCAGCCAAGTCGCCAAAGAACTTGGCACTGGCATCAATGCCTATCACATTGAGACCCAACACTTTATAGTCTTCCATCACCTGCGCAAACTCATTCTTGCGCAACATACCATGGTCGACAAAAATACAGGTCAGGTTCTTGCCAATGGCACGATTCAGCAGCACCGCAGCGACTGATGAGTCGACACCGCCACTGAGACCTAAGATGACACGATCAGAGCCTAACTGAGCCTTCAGTTCTGCTACTGTTGTATCAATAAACGAGGCAGCACTCCACTCCTGCCTGGATCCGCAGATATCAACCACGAAGTTCTGCAACAGCTGTTTGCCCTGCAGCGTATGAAACACCTCTGGATGGAACTGGACAGCCCAGACAGGCTGTTTTGTCGAGGCGAAAGCGGCATTCTTCACGTCCTTGGTACTTCCGATTACCTCAAAGCCTTCGGGGATGGCGGTGATGGTGTCGCCATGACTCATCCAAACCTGTGACCCTCTATCAAAGCCCTTAAACAGGGGATTGTAAAGATTAATGGTTTCCAGATTAGCACGTCCGTACTCACGAGAGTCGGCTTTCTCCACCTTTCCACCGAGGGTATGCGAGATGAACTGCGCACCATAGCAAATGCCCAATACAGGTAGCCTGCCCACAAACTGCGACAGATCGACCTTAAACGCCTCCGGATCGTGCACACTGAAAGGCGAACCGCTGAGTATCACGCCAATCACCGAGGGGTCGTCCTTCGGAAACTTGTTGTAAGGCAAAATCTCGCAGAAGGTGTCGAGCTCACGCACACGACGGCCAATCAACTGCGTCGTCTGTGAACCGAAATCTAAAATTATAATCTTTTGCATTTACAATTATACAATTTACAATATTCAATTTATTTTTTAATTTGGCAATTTACGAATTCTTCCGCAGCCTGGAGCGAGTCGAGCTTACCGACATCAATCATCTCGAGGTCGTTCTTCACCAATCCCATGATTCTGGAACGATGGCAGACGGAGAGGTAGAAGTCGATGATGCTGAATTTTTCGGGGAAACGGTCCATCAATGGGAACAGACGGGGCGAGAAAGAATGGATACCACTGAAGGCAAACATGTGGAGTTCTTCACCATGCTGCGAAAGACCCGTACGACGCACATACTCATAAGGCGACTTTACCTCACCCGTCTCGATGTTCTTCCAGCCCATCAGCCGCATGCCGTTGTCGAAAAGCAGATAGCGTTTGGTCTGACGCTTACTCACCAAAAGCACGGCATCCTCATCGGCCTGGTGCTGGTTGGCAAACCAGTTGTAGTCCACATTGTCGAGTATATCCACATTATGGATTAAGATGGGCTCGTTAGGGTCGAAAAGGGGCGCAGCCTTCTTCAGTCCCCCACCCGTTTCGAGCAGCATCGCCGTCTCGTCGCTGAACCTGACGAGTCTGCCATAATCCTGTTCAGCTACATAGTCCTCGATAGCCTTGGCGAAGTGGTGCACATTGACTACAAAATCCCTGTAGCCGAAGGAGAGCAGACGGCCGATGGTGCGACCGATCAGCGGCTCACCTCCCACGGGAATCAATGCCTTGGGTTTCGTGTCTGTCAGCGGTTTCAGGCGTGTGCCCAACCCCGCTGCAAAAATCATCGCCTGTTTTGCCATTTCTAAACGTCTTTCCGGATAGCGACTGCAAAATTACACAAAATTGACGAGAGCACAAAACAATCAAAGGGAAATCTTCATAAAATGAAAGTTAAAATAACAGGAATAGTTTCTTCTTTGAAGAAAAATGACTAACTTTGCAGCATCAACTGTAATTACTCAAAATAATAAACATGAAACAAAATTTACTATTGCTAATTGCTTTATGCGGCATGAATTATGCTCATGCACAAGACAAGGGACTGATAATCAATGAGATTATGCAGTCGAATGTCGAATGTATCATGGACGACATCCATGAATTCCCCGATTCTTGGGTTGAGTTGTACAATGCTGGCGATGCAGACGTCAACCTCAAGGATTACCAGATCAGTAACAAGAATAAGGTTAAGAAGGCCTGGCAGTTGCCCGACAAGACCATCGCCCCTGGAGGTTACGTCATCATCTACTGTGACAAGGAAGGAAAAGAGGACAATCGCCTCCATCCCGATTTCCGTCTGGAGTCAGGCAAGGGCTGTACGCTTTACCTTTTCAAGAACAAAAATGCCGAGCCTGTCGACAGTCTCCCTTATATAGATGGTAAACCCTTGGTCAAGATGCCTGCCCCCGATGTAGCCTTTGGCCGTAAGACCGACGGTGCCGACGAGTGGGGCTACCAGCTCACGCCATCAGCAGGCAAGGCCAATACGGGCGAAATCTGCGATGCCAAGCATATCTTAGGTGCACCTGTATTCAGCGAGTTGGGCCGCGTGACTTCAGGCAAGGATGCCATCACGCTTGAGCTCAGCCTACCGGCAAAGGCGCCCGAGGGTGCTTTCATCACCTACACCACGAATGGCAACGAGCCGACAGCCACCAGCACAAAATACACACAGGCCATCAATATCACCAAGACAACGGTGATTCGCGCCAAGGTATTCTGCGATGGCTGGCTCTCGCCTCTCAGCACTGCTCAGTCGTATATCTTCCACCCCAGAAAGATGACTGTCCCCATTTTCTCCGTCCAGACCAACGACCTCTATCTGAACGGCGGCAATTTCATGGGACTCTTCAAATATAACACCAGTAAAGAAGACAAGAAAACACATGACTGGCGTCGACCCGTCAATATCGAGTTCTTCCCTGTCGAGGGTGAGGCAAGTGCCTTCAACCAGCCCGGCGAGACGCGTATTCAGGGTGGACAGTCGCGCTCAAATGCCCTCAAGTCGATGGTATTCTATGCCAACAAGCGTTTTGACCCCGATCACAAGCGTTACTCTTACGAGTTCTTCCCCGACCAGAAGCCTGGTATCACGGAGTTCAAGTCGTTCTCCCTCCGCGATGGCGGTAACGACTTCAGCGATATGTACTTCCGTGATCTCATTATCCAGCGCACCATGGGAAAGCACGTCGACCTCGACTGGCAGGCCGGCCATACGGCGGTTCTCTACATCAATGGTCAGTACATGGGTATGCTTAACATCCGCGAGCGTTCCAACGAAGACAATATCTACAGTAACTATGATGGTCTTGAGGACCTCGACATGATTGAGATTTCTCACGAAAAGGTTAATAATGTAGATCAGTTTATCGAGGAATTGAAGGAAGGCAGCGATGAATTCTACAATGCCTTCAAGACTTTCTACAGCGAGAAGGGCCACACCAAGGCTGAGTATGAGCAGTGGCTGGACGTCAGCGAATACCTGAACGTGATGGTCCTGAACCTTTTCTACGGCAACTTGGACTTCCCTGGCAACAACCTCGTTTTCTGGCGTCCCAACGATGACGATAAGGACTCTGGTCTGCCCAAGAGATGGCGCGTCATTCTCAAAGATACCGACTTCGGACTTGGACTCTATAACAGAAGCTCAGACGTCAACACGATCGACATGATCTACAATCCAAGCAAATACTCAGACAACTGGGCTTTCTCTGAGGTGGCAACCCGTTTGTTCCGCAACATGATGGAAAACGAAGACCTGCTCCAGATGTTCATCGACAAGAGCTGTATCTATATGGGCGACTTCATGAATGCTGAGGGAACTGGCGCAACAATGGACGCTATCCTGGATGAGGCATTGGAGGAGTTTGTTGCCCATCGCGACAAGTATAACTCTTGGGGAAACAACCGTCAAGACATTCTCAACAAGTTCGAAAATGCCAAGAAGTGGCTCGCCGGCTATGAAGAGCAAGGCTGGGGAGGCGGCGGCTGGTGGGGAGGCGGCGGCGGTGGCCAAACCATCGTTCACCAGCCTCGTACAGATTACTTCACGAATTATATTGGCGAGCGCTACAAACTTGGCACAGCCATTCCTGTAACCATCAACAAGGATGCCACCGAACTGCCTGATACCGTGATTGTCAACGACATTCCGCTCTCAAAGGGTGTCTTCAACGGAAAACTCTTCCCCAACCGTCAGATCACCGTTTCGGGTATAGCGCCTGAAGGCAAGGCCATCAAGGGTTGGAAGGTTATCACCTCACCTGAAAACGGTAGCACTCAAACCAAGGAATATGAGGGCGCAGAACTCTCAATGACGATGCCCGTCTGCAAGTCACTCTCCATCGAGGCCATTCTCGGTGAGGATACAGGTATCAATGCTGCAATGGCATATCTGTGGAAGTGGCAGCGTACTGAAGGCGGTGTTAATGTCTCGAATGTACCTGATGGTCAGAAGGTTAGTCTCTACGACCTCCGTGGTGTGCTGAAGGCCGAGACCATCTCTAACGGCAGCGACATCTTCCTGCCCGCAGCTTCCGGACAGTTCTATATCCTCAAGGTTGGCAGCGAATCAGTCAAGATCAAGTAAACCATATAGAAAAAGTCAAAGAGGAGGCACTTATCACCAAATAAGTGCCTCCTTTTTTTCAATAAGGGTCCCTTATTGAGGCCCAATACGAAAAAACCTTGCCTTTTTCTTGGCGGTTTCAGGAAAAAACCTTATCTTTGCAGCGTTGAACCAATAAATATAATGACTATGGAGAATCATGGTAACAAAACAAACAAAGGAAACGTGATGGGAACAGGCAAGTATTTGAATCCGAAGGCAGATCTGACTTTCAAGCTCGTGTTCGGTGAACATGAGGACTTGATGATGAGCCTGCTCAATGCATTGCTGCCCATTGCTGAAAATACCCCGATTACCCATGTGGAGTATCTGTCACCGGAGATGTTGCCTGACAGAAAAAGCGGGAAGGACAGCATTGTCGACGTGAGGTGCAAAGACTCTGCAGGACGGCAATTTATTGTTGAGATGCAGATGCACTGGAATGAGGACTTCATGAAACGTGTACTGCTGAATGCCTCGAAGTCGGTTGTGAAACAGGCCGGAATGGGCGAGAAATACCGTCAGATACAACCGGTGTTCTCGCTGAACCTGATCAATGACTCCCGCTTCCAGCCTGACACTGAGGAATTTTATCACGACTATGCCATTATCAATGTCGAACATCCCGAGAAGACCATCGACGGGCTGAGGTTTGTATTTGTAGAACTGCCGAAGTTCCAGCCGAAAAGCATTGCAGAGAAGAAGATGGCGGTGCTGTGGCTGAGGTTCCTGACGGAGATTGGTGAGGATACAAGAGTGGCCCCAAAGGAACTTCTGGAGAATGAGCAGACGCGTAAAGCGCTTGAGATTATCGAGAAATCTGCCATGAGCGATGCACAAATCATGGCATATGAGGACTTCATGATGTCTATCGAGGATGAACAGGTCATCCGTGAAGGCTTCTATAAAGAGGGCATGGCGAAAGGCATGGCGGATGGTATGGCGAAAGGCATGGAGAAAGGCTTGGAGAGGGGAAAGGCGGAAGCCAACTATGAGAATGCCCGCAAAATGAAGTCTATGGGATTTGCCATAGAAGACATCTCGATAATAACAGGCCTCACGCCTGAAGAGATAAGGACTATTTAAAATCGTTATATTAATACTTAAGAGGAGGCTTCAGTCCCTCCTCTTAAGCTCAGACTTTATTTATAACTTAAGCCCTAAGGAGTTGATGAATATAGGCATGAAAGTTATGCTTTCCTTCCTTTAAAGTTGTACTTTCATGCCTATATAGTTATAGTCTGCTCCCTACAAGCTACGAGTTGTCTTGCAATAAGGAATGCTTATTCATCATCATAAAGAAAGGGGGATGGCCGGATGGCACATCCCCCAAGATGGTTGATAATAACTTAGTTTCTAAAGATTGTATTATTTCTGAATAGTCTTCTGACCGTTCTTGATGACGAGACCCTTATAAGAAGCGTCAACACGCTGTCCGGCAAGGTTGTAGATCAGGCCGTTGTTAGCCTTAACCTGCTTCACGCCAGCGATGCCAAGAACTTCAGCATACTTCTCCGGATTCATCAGAGTGATGTTGTAAACATAATACCAACCTGCGTTAGCAATGGCGAGCTTGGTTTTAACAGTATTGTCACCTTCGAATGAGATACCACAATCCGGATTTCTCCAAATATTCAGGTTAACCTTTGTACCATCGATAGACTCCTCATCGAAATACAGATTAATACCCTGGTCGTCATCGATATACTGACCCGTGCCATTGATGAATCCACCATCAGTCCACACCAGTATGCCACTGAAACTCTCAATAGGATCATCCTCAGGATCATCTGGCTCTTTCACCAGATAAAGCTTCATACCATCACCATTACCAGGATTCTTCAGGAAGCTGAAGTCCTCAAGTTCGAATGTATTCAGCATATTAGCCATATCAAGCGTTACAACTGCTTCTTCTTCACCGGAGTTAACAGGCAGTGCAAGTTCCTCAGGCGTACCAAGCGTAATGTCTGAGGGTATAACATTTGTCTCTGTAAATGAGAATTCATCAACAATCAGGTAGAAGTTATTATCATCACCCTCCAGAGGAACACAGTCGAAAGTAATGGTCTGACAACCGACTTTTTCGCCCGGGAAGTCAGCAGAGTCTTTCGGCTTAGAAACACCTGATGGAATAGTTTTCGACGTGTTCTCTTCGTAATCACCTAACTTAAACTCTATCCAATCCGTTCCGATTGCGAAATTACTCTCACTTCCAAACGTGTTATAGCTTTGATATTGACCAGGACCATAATGACACTGTGTACCCAGAGAAGTTGGCTTATCGGCCTTACAACGGAACTTGAACCTATACTTTTCACCAGGAACCATCTTATGCAGTGTAGATACGAAGAACTGGCAAGTCCATCTTGCAGGAGCGCTGGTACCGATTTCTCTACCATCATTCCAATAATAAACAGACTTCATCATAACATTACCATCCTCGTCAAACTGCTGGTTGCCTTCATCATCAAGATCTTCTACCTCTTTAATAGTATAACCTGGTACGGGAATATGAACAGCCATTACGCCAGGCTCGCCAGGAACCTCAACAACGGGTGCAGGTTGCTGCTGCTGTCCTTCGGGCTGATTAAGGTCTTGGAAGGTAAAGTTTGTGCACTCAAATCGTCTTTCTACATTTACACCATTTTCACTAACTATTCCTACGCCTACAATGTGATCCATCGAATAGATACCCTTTCTCATAAAGTTAATCCAATTACCGCCTCCCTCATCCGTCTTAGGATCTTTCATCTGCAGTTTGATATCATCGAAGTAGAAAACATTGCCTTCTGCATTAGTAGACAGGTTGAAAGCAACACTCTGGAAAGCCTTGCCGTCTGATTCCTTAACATGATCTGCACTAACGGTAGCTTCGAGCGTAACCTTCTTCCACTCAGTGGTAACACTGACATTACCAAAAAGCTGATAGTGGTTATAGTTACCAGGGCCAAAATGTGCCTGGGTTTCCATAGAGCCTTCTTTATCAGCCTTTACATACATGATCAGGCGAACCTCCTTACCCTCAGGCATCGGTTCGGTTGCATAAATAAAGAACTGGCAGTCCCAAGATGCAAGATTGCCATTGGCCTCTACTCTGTTTCCAGCAGCGATAGCTTGTTCATCGCTACGTGCAACAACCTTTGCACAACGGCTACCATCAACACCTACGCCATCAACGATAGTAACAGTACCCTGATACTGTGCAGACATGTCACCAGGCCATTCATGTACCCAGAAAGAGTTCCAGGCATCTGCCGGCATACCATCGTAATTCTCGTAAGCAGGTGCTTCTGCTTCGAAATCGCCATTAACGACGACGTTCTTCCAATTCGCTTGTCCGAAGGCACTACCTGCCATCAGGACTCCGAACAATAGAGTAAATAGTTTCTTCATACGATAAAAAATTAGTTAATAAATAAATATAATAATGTGTATTAAAACATTCGAATTCAGTCCATTTCTTTTTCTTTTTGTATATTCAAGTGCAAAAGTACTGCATTTCATGGAAATAGACATTGCAAAATGTAACACAAACGTTTGAAAATGTAACTACAAAGAATTTGATAGAAAAGAAAAGAGAGGGCGAACCAATGGTTCACCCCCTCTCGCAAACGGATGATTAGACGTATTTTTTACTGGACGAACTTCTTTCCGCCCTTAATAACGAGGCCCTTATAGCTGTTGTCAACACGCTGACCAGCAAGGTTGTAAATCAGGCCATTGCCGGCCTTAACCTGCTTCACACCAGCGATACCGAGCACCTCATTATACTGCTCCTGGCTCATCAAGGTCACGTTGTAAATATAGTACCAGCCGAACTTTGAGATACAAAGCTGGGTCTTGACGGTATTGCCATCGGCAAAGGAAATGCCTGCCTCCGGATTGTTCCAGACATGGAAATCAATATTGGTGCCATCGAAGCTGTCTTCATCGAGACCCACTTCAATACCGTTGATGTCTTCACCAATGAAATAGCCCTGGGCATTGACGAATCCACCGTCCGTCCAATTGTCTACAGCCTTGAAGACTTCTTCCGGCTCGTCACCCTCCTCTTCCGGAACAGTCTGTGCAATCAGTTTCAAGGCGCTGCCACGCTCATTCATGAAACTGAAGTCCTTAGCACCCAACGATTGCAGCAAGTCAGCCACATTGACCTTTGTGAATAATGGCTCGTCGCCACCGTCATTGACAGGCAGGGCAAGGTCGGCTGTTCCGAGGGTACGCTCTTCAATCTTTACGTTAGAATCCGTGAATGAGAGTTCCTCAAAACGGAAATAATACTTGTTGGCTTCCTTCACCTGATAGCAGTCGAAGCAGACAGAGTAAGAGTTTCTGGCACTGCTCGAAATGAGCTTATCCTCATCCACACCAATCTCAAACTTTTGCCATTCCGTGGTAACAGGGAAATCATCCGGCCCACCAAGCGAACCATAACTCTTATACTGACCAGGGCCATAATGCGTCTGTGTGTTCAATGAAGCCGGTTTGTCTGCTTTCACCCAGAACACCAGTCTGATCTTCTCGCCCTCTATGAACTTATGGGGCGTTGTGATAAACAACTGATAGGCATACTTATCAGGTTCCTTTGTGCCGGCACTTGATCCCTCGCCTACTAACGTTCCGTCATCCCATTTATAGACGTTCTTCATCAGAATGCCACCATTGATGGTGTCGGGCTGCTCGTTTCCAAGACTGTCAAGGTCAGGAACCTGCTCCGTTATGAAGCCCAGAGTTGAGAACGCAATCGTCTTCTTACCGTCAATATCTTCGACAGGTGCCTGTCCCATGCCCTTAGGATCCTTGAGCGTAAAGGTGGTACAAGCATAGGGATCACCAGTTTTATTTGTACCCCAACAAGAGTCGTTTGTCTCAGTACCGAACTTCAGGAAGTTGATAAAGGTATTATCATTGTCACCCTGTTTCTCAATGACAGGCTCTTCATCGCTCATCACCATGGAGATATCGTCGAAATAGAGGTTATTACCCTCCGTAAAAGCTGTTGACGACAAGTTCCTGTCCGAAGGTACTGCCTCCCATCAGGATACATGCCAATAAAGTAAATAGTTTCTTCATAAGTTGATTAAAATTAGAAATTAGATGATAAAACTAAATTAATGAAATTGTTAGGATATTAATAATTAATAATGTGTAATGGTATTCAGCTCGTGTATATTAGCATTCAAATTCAGCACATTTCTTTTTCTTTTCGTATTTTCAATTGCAAAATTAGCGGAATTTAGGGAATCATACATTTTGAAATGTAACACGAACTTTACGAAATGTAACTTGTAAAGAATTTGATAGGAATTCTTAAACGGTATTATAAAATAATACATATCTTTGCATTCGTTATAAAAATTAAGCGAAAATCAGCAAAAACTTATAATCAACAAAATAAAAAACCAAAAAAAGTTTTATGAAACAGAAACAAATCTCAAAACAACGGCATCAATTGGCCATCGCGGCCTTAGGTCTGTTGGTAGGGACCTCGGTTCTGCAAGGTTGTAAAGACGACAACGTGCTGACCGGACAGCCAGACTGGCTGGGCAACTCTATCTACGAGCGCCTGGAGGAAGACGGCCAATACAAGACGATGCTACGGTTGATTGATGACCTGGGCCAGCACGAGGTGCTGAGCCACACAGGTTCGAAGACCCTGTTTGCAGCCAACGACTCGGCTTTTCAGGCGTGGTTTGCAAAGAACAGTTGGGGCGTGAGCAGCTACGACCGCCTTTCCTTGTCGCAGAAGAAATTGCTGCTGAACAACTCCATGGTGAACAACGCCTATCTGATTGAGTTGTTGTCGAATGGCCGCCCCCAAGGTGAGGACAACCATCCTGAGGAGGGTCGCACCATGCGCCGCGAGACTGCAACGAGTATTTATGACTCCGTGCAGATCATGAAGCCCAGTCAGATGCCCAATACACCGGTTTGGGCCAAATTCAAGGACAACGGCAGAAGCATTCCCATCCTGAAGGACGCCACGCCTTCTCCGATGATCCATTTCCTGCCCGCCTTCATGAAAATCAACAAGATGACGAATAACGACCTCGACGTGCTGACCAACCATCAGGCCAACGATGTCAACGAGGCGTGGGTGAACGGCAAGAAGGTCGTCGAGCGCGATATCACCTGTAAGAATGGCTATATCCAGAAGGTGAATGGTGTGTTTGAGGCCTCGCCCAACATGGCTGAGATTGTCCACATGCACCCGAAGATGTCGAAATGGGCTGAGTTGATGGACCGTTTCAGTGCGCCTTACTATTCTGCTGAAGGCACCAGAGAGTACAACCGACTCTATAACAATGAGGACTCAGTCTATGTACTCCGCTACTACGCCGACTTAAGATATGACGGCAGACATGAAGACAACGATCACAAATTGTACAACACGAGCCCTGACGGTGAAAAAGTCACCGACTTGCTGAAATTCGATCCGGGATGGAACCAGTATATTGACGACTCCGGAGATGCCAACATGAACTACGATGCAGGAGCCCTGATTGTTCCCACCAATGAAGCTATCGAGAAGTGGTGGAACGAAGAAGGCAGAGACTTCCAGGTAGAATATGGCGAAATAGACAATCTCCCCATTGAAATCATCAAAAACCTCCTCCGAGTGAATATGTTGTCCGTCTTAACGGAAGCCATTCCTTCGAAATTCGACCAGGTTCTGAACGATGCCAAAGTTGAAATGGGCATCACGATGGCAGATGTCGATTCAGTTTTTATGGGCTGCAACGGTGTGGTTTACATGACCAACCGTGTGTTCACCCCGGCATTATTCCAGTCTGTGGCTGGCCCCGCTTCGGCCCACCCGACTGTCATGAAAGTCATCTATGAGGCTATCGACAAGTTGAATTTCCTGCCCTTCCTGCTCTCTATGGACGCGAAGTACAGTCTGATTCTTCCTTCCGACGATGCCATGCTTTGGTATATTGATCCCTACTCTTATGGCAACGAGAAGGATGGTATGGAGGCTCCGCAAGTATTGAGATTCAGCTATGATTATACGAGAAAATCCATCATGGCCTACCGTTACGACTGTATTGTCGACGAGAACGGCGAAATCACCATCGATGAAAGCGTAACGAGAAAGGATGTATCGAGCGATATCAGCAATGACTGTCTGAAGCGTCTGTTGGAACAGCTGATTATCGTCGGCGACATTGAGGACGGTCATGAATACTACAAGTCAAAGGGCGGTACGCCCATTCGCGTATTCAGGTCTCCCGACGGCCGCATCGCCTTTGCCGGTGGTTGGCAAATCGATCATAACAACAAGCCACTGCCCGTGAATCCGGAAGATATTTACGAGAAAGAAAATGGTAAATCCTATGTCATCAACGGTCAGATGCCTTTGACAACGGATCAATCCGTCTATCTGACGCTGGAAAACATGAAGGATTCTGAGTCCGGTGATTCCTTGTTATTTATGGAACTATTGGACCACGACGCTGCCGACTTGATGGCAGTCACGGTGACCAGTAAGAATCACGAAGCAGGTATGCTGAAGAAGAAAAGCAGGAACCTGAAGTTGTTAGACAACTATAATTATACGATTTACGCGCCCACGAACAAATCTATTCAGGAATTGATTGACAAGGGCCTGCTACCGACCTGGGAAGACTATGAGGCACAGACCGACTCTATCTGGGGTACTGAGGAAGCTGCCGAGCAAGCCAAGACCATCATCAAGGATATCATCGTAGGTTTCCTGCGCTATCACATCCAAGACCACGCCATCATGATCGGCATGGCTCCCGAAAACGGCAAATATGAGAATTCATTCGAAACTTCCCGACGTAATCTCGAGACTGGCAGATTCTATCCCGTCACCGTCAATAACGAAGGCGATCAGATGTGGGTAAAGGACGTACTTGGCAACAAGCGCAATGTCGTTAAGACTGAAGGACTCTACAACCGCATTTGCCGTGATTACTGGTTCAGGACCAATCCTGCCGGACAGTGTTACATGGCATCAGATGCCGTTGTCCATCAGATTGACGGCGTGCTTCTCGCTGAAGAGATGAAACCCTGGAAAGAAATACTTAATAAAAATGTAAGGAGGAAATAAGGTATGAGAATACTCAAATCCATCATTATGATATTCGCGCTGATGGCTACAATGGCTGTCAACGCCCAGACTCAGACTCCTATTACGTCAGTTCACGGAAGCGTCAGCGATGACATGGGTCCCCTGATGGGTGCCACCGTCTGTGAAATCGACGGCAACGGACGTATTATTGAGTCGACCATTACCGACCTGAACGGTAACTTCACCATGAGGGTAAGGAATCCTAAAGACCGCATCCGCTTCAGCTATGTTGGTATGAAGACTGTTACGCAGGCCATCAACAAGACCACCTTCAAGATTATGATGCAGTCGGCTACCCAGCTGAAGGAAGTGACCATCAAGTCACAGAAACGTGTCACAGGTAATGGTCTGCCCATCCCGCAGCGTGAGGTGGCCAATGCTACCCAGACCTTCTCAATGAAAGAGGTTGAAGGTATGGCCTTCACCACCATCGACGAGGCTCTGACAGGTCGTATCGCCGGTCTTGACATTGTCGGAAACTCCGGTGACCTGGGTTCCGGCTCTACCATGCGTCTGCGTGGTGCTTCGACACTTTCTACCCTGACCGATTCCAACCCGTTGATCGTGGTCGACGGCAACGTGCGCTCGGTAGACCTCTCCTCTTTTGATATGAACACCGCCAACAACGAGCGATTCGCCGAACTGTTGAACATCAACCCAGAGGACATCTCCGACATCCGCGTGCTGAAAGATGCTGCCGCTACGGCCATCTACGGTTCACAGGGTGGTAACGGTGTGATCGAGCTCACCACCAAGCGTGGTGCCCGTGGTAAACCCAGACTGCAGTATACACTGAAGCTCACAGGTACCTATCAGCCTAAGGGCTACGAGCTGCTGAACGGTGACGACTACACGATGCTGCTGAAGGAAAGTTACTTCAATCCTGAGCAGAGCGATGCCGCCTCCAACATCCCGGAATTGAACTACGACCCATCGTTCTCTGAATACGAACAATATAACAACAATACCGACTGGCGTGACGCCGTCACCCAGTGGGGTCTCCGCCAGAACCACTACGTCACCGTGAGCGGTGGTGGTGAGAAGGCTCTCTTCCGTATCGGTGCCGGTTACGACCATGAAACGGGTACGATGATCGAGCAGAAGCTGCAGCGTTTCTCTACCCGCGTAGCCCTCGACTACAATGTTTCTGAGCGTATCCGCGTCAGCACCAACTTCGCGCTGACCTACACGAAGAACGACCAGAACTCAGACGGATTGTTGGACATTGCCCGCCGTAAGATGCCGAATATGAGCATCTACGAGCAGGATCCTGTGACCGGTGAGGATACCGATAAGTATTATTCCATGCTGCAGAGTGCCAGCCGCGAGTTCAACCAGAACCAGAAGGATATGGTGAACCCTGTGGCAAGTGCCCACCTGGCCAAGAACAAGACCACCAGCTACGACATGACGCCTGAGTTGATCATCCAGTACCAGTTGCTCGGTATGGATCAGGATTCCTGGCAGTTGAACTGGCGTGGTTCTGTCTATATGAACATCTCCAACCGTTATTCTAACAAATACTATCCGCAGGAACTGAAGACCGTGTCATGGGATCAGGGCGTCAACACCACCAATGACAACTCTTCAAAGGGCGTATCGTTTAAGACCATGCATACGCTGACGTTGATTCCGGCCTTCAAGAACAAGGATCACTCCTTCATGGCTTTGGCCCGTTTCGAGCTGAACAGCGGTTCTTCTACCAGCCAGTCTGAAGACAAGTCAGGTGCCCCGACAGGCATCGAGACCACACAGGGCGGTGGCCGCATCACCGGTCTGAGCTCTAACTACAGCCAGAACCGCTCTATGTACTACACCGTATCGGCCCACTATGCTTACAAGGGACGTTATATCATCGACGGTTCGCTGCGTGCCGACGGTACCACGAAGTTCGGTCCGAACAACCGCTGGGGTTTCTTCCCCTCACTCTCTCTGAAGTGGATTATCAGTGATGAGCCTTGGATGGAGCCCACCAAGAAATGGTTGTCAATGTTTGCTATCCGTCCCAGCTGGGGCCGTACCGGTCAGCAGCCTGGTCAGGATTACCTCTATACCTCGAAATACGGTTCTACCAACCGCTATCTCGACATGCAGGCCATGAAGCCGAACAACATCCGTCTGACCGACATGAAGTGGGAAATCCACGAGAGCTGGAACGGCGGTATCGACTTAGGCTTCTTCAACGATCGTCTGACCTTGACCATCGAGGGTTACTCTCAGACCACAACGGACATGCTGATGTCTAACTTCCGCATCCCGTCGAACGCCGGTTTTGCATCCGTCCCCTACAGCAACAATGGTAAGATGCGCAACACCGGTTGGGAGTTCCATATCAATACCAACCGTATCATTACCGTCGGTAAGAAGTTCTGGGTGGACATGAATGCCAACTTCGGTAACAACCGCAATGAACTGCTGGAACTCGACGAGAACCTGCTGGACAACCTGAACACGAGCTATAGTTTTGAGAACAACAAGACCTTGCAGCGTGTACAGTTGCACAACCCGCTGGGTGCCATCTACGGTTTCCGTTACAAGGGTGTGTACCAGTACAACTATTCGACCTTCAAGAACATGACGCCCGAGCAGCGTGCACAGTTCCTGGCTGAGGGCAAGACCGCTCCTATCGCTATGAATGCCAACGGCGACGTGATTGTCGACGGTAAGGGCGACCCCGTTCGTATGATGTTCAACTACACCAACGATGCTACAGGTCGTAACTACCGCTTCAATGGTGGTGATGCCATCTACGAGGATGTCAACTACGACGGTCAGATCAATGCTCTCGATATTGTCTACCTCGGTTCTTCACTGCCGAAGCTGACCGGTGGTTTCGGATTCAACTTCACCTATGGCGACT
The DNA here is from genome assembly GCA_017556145.1 of Prevotella sp. Classification (GTDB taxonomy): domain Bacteria; phylum Bacteroidota; class Bacteroidia; order Bacteroidales; family Bacteroidaceae; genus Prevotella. The sequence goes on from JAFZCU010000134.1 coordinate 18,792, forward strand.
GGCGTCTGAGCACCCAGTTCACCTATCGTTTCGGTAACAAGATCATCAACCAGGCCCGTCTGAACGCCGAGGCTATGACCGGTAACGACAACCAGAGCCAGGCTGTAAACTACCGCTGGCGTAAGGAAGGTGACATCACCTCGATTCCACGTGCCATGTACGGCAACAACTCGAACTACAATACGCTGATCAGCGACCGCTTCGTAGAGGACGGTTCTTATCTGCGTATGGGTTATGCACAGTTGAACTACAACATCCGTAGAAAATACGCACAGGCCCTTGGCGTGAACCGCATCAGCCTGTATGTCAGTGCTAACAACCCCTTCGTCTGGACAAAGTACTCTGGTGTTGACCCGGATATCTCGAGCGGCGG
>JAFZCU010000135.1 GCA_017556145.1 Prevotella sp.
CGAAAGTCAAGACCGTGGCGCAGAAAGAGGGCGACGCGTCGTTTGGCACTGTCGCCCTGACGCTTGCTGCCGGGACGTACCAATTGGTGGTCATTGCCCACAACGCCGAAGGCTCGGCCACGATTACCTCGACGGAAAAGGTGACGTTCCCCAACAACAAAGTGACCGACACCTTCTATTACTATGGTGACCTGGTTGTGACCTCCGAGGTGCAGTCTTACGATCTCACGCTGACCCGTGCCGTCGCCATGTTCCGCATGGTGCTGACCGACGAAGAAATCCCGTCCACGGTGACAAAGTTCAAGTTCTACTACACGGGCGGTTCTTCCACGTTCTCGCCATCAGCTGGCTATGGCTGTGTAAACTCGAAGCAGACGGAAATCCGTCCTGTTGCCGACGATGGAACTTATGAAATCTTCACCCTGCCTCATACCGAGGAAGATGTATTGACGAAGCTCACCGTCACCGCCCTCGACGCCAATGACAACACTGTGAAGGAGCGCGTCTTCGAGAACGTTCCTGTCACCCGCAACCAGATCACCCGCTACACCGGTAGTTTTTTCGGTAATGGCGGCAGCGGCCAGACCTCCGACGGCACCTTCCGCCTCACCGCCGATCCAGATTGGGACAGCGTGAACGGCTATACGTTCTGATCTCTCTAAACTTCGAGAGCCGAGGCAACTGCGCCCCGGCTCTCGTTGTACTAATCAATTTGGGATTTGAACCTGAAATGCGTTTCTAAACCTCAAATCAGCTTGTCATTCCATATTTTTCAAGGCTGCGACCAATGACGGGAGCAGCCGACGGACTTCAAGGGAAAGAAATGCCCGACACCGCTACTCCGATTGATAACAGTGCCGGGCTGATGTTTCATAGTGTAGATTTTATATCTTGAAATCTCGTTCTCTCTTTGAAAAGCCTCCCTATTCTCACGAACCAAGAGGCCGCCTAACAATATGCACAAATTGATGTGCAGACAGAAAAGTTCAATCAATAGCCGTACATTACTGCATCGTACACCTCGCAAGGCTGGCCGAACTCTGGCGTACTGGAGAAATGCGGTTCTTGGCATGTGTCCCAATCAACTGAACATCCACGAGGGAAAGTAGAAGCCATAAAGCCGTCAATCAGCTCGATTTCGAGGTCACTCAGCCCTGTCGGGTCATCGTTGGCGATGTAGGGTACTGCATAAGCAGGAATTTGATACGTGTCGCAATGTCTCATATTTGCTATCTGTTTGAGGGTTTAATTTTTTCCCTTTGGTTTGGAGCCTTTGCTCCTTGCCGTTCGGGAATTGATTTTACGATGCCCGCAAAAGGTAGCCGTGCGGCGCATGACAATCGGAATGTGTGTTGCCAACTGCCGAAAATACGCTCATCATGAAATAATGAGGAAGATTTTCGCCTGTTGGCAATGAAAACCGAGGGCATCAGACGACGGCTTCATACCTTTGCATCGGAAAATCATCTCCTGAACGCCAAGGAGTGGCTGGCAAGAACATCGGAACACCTTGCGGAGCAGCTTATGGCAAGATGGAAATGGCAAGCGGAACGATGACAGAACCGCCAGCAGAGCCTCTGCCAGCAGTCAGCGGATTTCTGTCACAGGCTGAGTCATCGACCATCGGGAGTGCAGCCCGTGCGGAAATTTGCCGACTGTCTGACAATGGCTCGATGACCCTCACTTCCGTCCGTCCCTGAACGGAAGGCGAAAGCGGTGTCAGTAGTGACGTTCGCACTTGCTGCGGACATGACTACCGACACGGCTTTCGGGGAACTCCAGTATTCCAGGGATAAAAGCACAGTGCAGTATGACCATCGGAGATACCTATGTCCCGAAGCAGTGTCTGCGGCTCGTCCGCTGACTCTGAAATTGCCCTGTGCAATTTGGCTTCCCTTGGACGGAACCTTTGCCTGCTGCCAGCAAGCCGTAAGCCGTCAGTCAGTACCGACTGATCAGTTGCCCATGTAATACTTGTACTGCATAGGCAGCGTAAGGAGCGTGCTGACCGACAGCCTACGGCAGCGGCAGTGGGTAGTGGTTCCGTCCCACATCCTCCCAAGCCATCCGTAGTCCTCCCAATGATAAGGGCAAAGAACAATCGACCATCGGCGATACCTCTTTACGGGCGAAGCAGAACGATTCGACCCGCGAGGATGCGACCCATAGGGAGCAACCGACCCGACGAGGAAAAGGATGGAGAAGCCCTAAAGCTTCCCCACCTCATGATAACTGTAATAAGCCCCATCGGTCACTATCACATGGTCGAGGAAATGAATGCGCATCACTTCACATGCTTTCTTAATGGCCATCGTCAGCGTATCGTCGCACTTGCTTGGAGTCAGGCAGCCTGACGGGTGGTTATGCACAGCCGCGAGGATCGTGGCATTCGAGAGCACCGCCTCACGCATCATCACCCGTATGTCGGCACAAGTCTCGGTAATACCTCCCTGGCTGATACGTACCGACTTTATCAGCCGGTAGTTCTGATTCATCAGCAGGATATGAAACTCCTCCGTCTGCAGGTCGCGCATCCTTGGAAACATATAGTTGTAAATCCTCACTGCCGTACCCATGTCGGGCTTCGGCTCCGCTGCTGCCATCTGCCTGCGCCTGCCGAGTTCCACCGCTGCCATAATCTTACAAGCCGTCTGCACGCCCACGCCCTCGATGTCCTCCAACTCGTCGAAACGAGCCTTGCCGAGCGCATTCAGATTATTGCCGAACTTACGCAGGATGTTGTTGGCCACGTCAACGGCACTCTGCTGAGCCGTGCCGCATCCCACCAGCAGGGAAATCAGTTCTGCATCGCTCATCTGCTCTGCGCCGAGGTTCTGTAGTTTGTCACTTGGGCGGTCTTGTGGTGCCCACTGCTTAATGCTAAGTCTTAATGCTGCATTCATAATCAGTTAAAATATTGTTTGGTTCTACGATAATTCTTTGTCTTGGCAAGGAAGAGCGTCATGCGCACGTCTGCCCCTGCTGCCTGCATCTGCTCGATGAAAGCGTTGGCGGTCTGACAGGTCGTGCAAATGTCATCTATCAGCAACACCCGCTTGCCTTGGAAGTAGTCGCTGTCTATCTGCACGTTGCTCTCCGTCTGCTTGCCGTGCTTGCGGCTGATATGCACCTTTTCGCGCTTTCCGACCACTTGGATATGCTCAAAGCCGTTGATGGCTCCGCACTTGGCGCACACGTCAGCCGAGAACCGTTTGTATCTGCGGTCGTTCGTGCGCTTGCAACTGGCAGGGATGCAAACGATGATGGTATTTGTCAAGTCCATCTGCGAGAGAGCCTTGCTCACAAGCTTCGTAGCCCAATGGGTAGCGAATCTCTGCCCTGCCTTGAACCCAAGCAGAAATCGGTCGGTCTCTTGCGTCTCGAAGTTCGCCTTGCGCATGTACCGCTGCGGAACGTAGTCTAAAAGTGCAATTTTGAGCATCTTGTATCTGAGTTTTAATCTTTTCCCTTTGGTTTGGAGCTTTTGCTCCTTGCCGTCTGCGGGACTTGTTTTTACGATGCTCACAAAAGGTGGCCGTCGGCGATAAGGCAGTCGGAAGGTTACGTTGCCAACAGTCCGAAATACTCGTTCACCAATGGGGAAAGGAAGATTTCTGTCTGCTGGCAATGAATACCGAGGCCATTCGACGACAGCCATTTACCTTTGCATCGGAAAATCTGGCACCGCCGACGGCCAAGGTGTTCAAAGACAAACAGGAAACAAAAAACCCACTCCAGTTACGAAGTGGGAATGAATATCGAAGATAACTGTCTCTACATGTTTTTCAGACTTTTCTTTTATAGAGGAAGACTCGATAAATTGTCTTCTATAGGAATCTCATAATTATCCATTTCTGAAAAATCAATCATTCCTTCATTTGCAAATGCACCACAATCCTCACGGAAATCCAGCAAGAAATCACCGACAGGTCCTCTTACGTTCTTTGTAATGAAGATCTGAGCCTTATTATGGAGATCTCGCCCGTAGCCATCCTCATAGATTTTATAAACAGACGGACGGTTGACTATCATAAGCACATCAGAGTAGCCATCTATGCTTTCTCTGTCATTGAGTTCTTTAATAGTTGGGTGCATCTTCTCATAATTAGATTCACCAACAACACCATTCATATAGGCTGTAATGAAGATAGGAACGTTCAATTCGCGAGCAAGTTGCTTCACTCTGCCGACCATTGATGTTTCAAAATGATGATGATGATATACCAATTCTATGCCATCAAGGAATATTGCTTTGAGATGATGCTTTTCCACAGCATTCTTGCACATATCGCAGATTGGTCCTTCTTCAAAATGAAGGGAATCTTCAATAATAATGGGAGCTTGTACTAGTTTATCCATCTTGTCATTAAGAATTGACCATTGCCTGTCATTTATATCTCCATTAAGAAGGTTCCTAAGCGGCAATCCTGCTTGCAATGCAATCAACCGGTCAACACTTGCTTCCTTGACGTATCTTAATGAGTAGAACAACACGGGGATTTTATTCTCCACAGCCATATTCCTCATTATGGACATCTCCAATGACAACCTACCCATATTTGACCTGCCTGCTATCGTTATCAGTTCACCTTCTTGAAATCCACACACCGCTTCATCCAATCTATAGAAACCTGAGTGCAAGCCGGGTGTCCCTGTATTCAAAGCAGCCCTTCGAATAAGTCGCTCCAGCGATCTCTTGGTACAAGTACCAACATGTAGCAGCTCTTCCTGCCTATTCTCATTTGATTTATTCATATGCAATATCGTATTTTTAATGATAACTTTTGAAGTAAAAACCTCACGGCCTTCACAGGAGGTGAGGGAATGCATAATCTGATTAATCGTATGAACTAAAAGATATTATCCTGAAAAAACTTAGTACCTTAATACTAACCTATTATATCTTGACCATAGCCGACTGTCTGCGACTTGCAAGCTGGCCTATCTCCGTGCCATAGCTCTGCTGGAGTGCTGATCTCAGTAGCACCTCCTTCTCAGCTCCGCCAGTCAGCCGTAGGTATCTGATACCCATTTCCGGCGAGATTTCCTTGTCGGGCAAGTCCACTCCATTCAGGCGAGCCCACACCATGTAGTCGCCATTGCGGGTTTTCTTGATTCCACTCTCATTGAAGTGTAGTGTCTCGTTCAGTCCTTCGTTCAGCGGACTCGGCTTCAGGGCGAGTTCATCCCTCGACTCCATAATTCGGCTTTCTTCAATCAGCACGTCGTCCGCCTCGGAGAGAACCTTGTCCACCTGATTGATGTTCAGCATCACCATCGGCACGACGAGACCGTTACCAGCGTCCCTGTCCCAAAGCTTCAGATGATACTTGCTGGCCATCGACACAGCATCATCACCAAGAGCCTCGTAAAAGTCCTGCTGCTCCGTCAGCACATGGTC
>JAFZCU010000136.1 GCA_017556145.1 Prevotella sp.
ACCCGACAGCTTGACGAATCAGAGGCTGCCGGGAATCAACGGTGCAAAGATAGGCTTTTATTTTGAATTATGCAAATAATTATGCTAAAAAAACAGACCCGACAGCTTGACGAATCAGAGGCTGCCGGGAATCAACGGTGCAAAGGTAGTGCTTTTTATTGAATCGGCCAAACTTTTTGATGGGAAATTGTTTTTTGAGCGTCGATTTTGTTGCTTTTGAAATAAAACGACCCGCCGATTTAAGCATTGTGAAGAGGCTTGGCGGGTTCTCGTGGGTGCATTTATTCTGCCTCGGCCTCTTTGATCTTTGCTAATAGTTCCTCGCGCTTCGTCTCGTTGGTGCCGTGGACGGCGTGGCGGACGATGCCCTTCTTGTCGACAACGATTGTGAGGGGGAAGCCCTCATAGCCAATCCATGCCATCATGTCCTTGGCCTCGACGAGGTGCGTCCATGTGAAGTGGTGCTTGTCGGTAATGCGTTTGGCGGTCTCAGCATCGTGGTAGGTGGCGGAGAAGAACATTACGCCAGGCAATTGCTCCTTCCACTCGGAAAGGATGGGCATCTCTGCACGGCAAGGGCCACAGCCGGAGTACCAGAGGTTAATCACCATGACACGCCCTTTCACGCTGTCGTTCGTCCATGTTCGTCCGTCCATATCCCTTTCCGAGAACTGCGGAAACGGCTCGCCCTCCTTTGGCGAATACCATGTACCATCGGCCTTGACGCCCGCCTGTGTCAGCGAGGTCACTGTGGCCATCATATTGAGACCGCTTAGGAACTGGTCGGCATTGTGAACCTGTTCGCGGGGAATAGCCTTGCGAATGACTGACTTGGGCAGCGTGGCGTTGACGTTGATGACGATGACGCTGTTACCTTCCTTGTCCTTCAGCCGCGACATGGTCTTCTCACCGTCGGGCAACTGTGGCATTTCGCGGAAGAAATAACCATTGGAAAGGAACTTTGGGATTACTGTGTCAATGCGTTCTTCCTGTGCCTGCCCCGCCATTGCGACGAGGGCGAACAGTGTGGTGATGATGGTTTTCTTCATAAAGAGTGCTTAATTTGTTCTTTTCAGTCTTACTATCTTATCTATACCCTTAGGGCTGCGGAACTTAAACAGCGTTTCCTCGTCTTTACGCTCCATCAGCATGTAAGTACAAATATCCTTTATAGAGATTCCATTTACTTCTATCAGGTAATCGCCTGTACGGATACCTTTCTTATAAGCTATTGACCCCTTACGAATGACGGCTTTGAGAACTCCGAGTGTGTCGCCTGCCTCTGAAGGGATAAATGAGGCGCTGCCAGTCTCGCTATTACCGACCGTGATATCCTGTCCGTTATGAGGCATAAATACGAACTGCTTTTTGGGAGCGTCAATAATCAATGAGGCATGTTTCAATACTGCGCTCCCTACTAGCATAGTCGGGTGTGCCGTAGTGATGTATAGGTCGTTGACAGGTAGCTTGTCTATCTTTATCTTTGTGAAGTGAAGAAGTCTGCCTACAAGGGTATCTGTGGACAGACCGTATAATCCCCAACTCGTATTGATAGTAGTGTCCGTCTGTAATGTCAAGTCATCAAGCAGTTTTCTCTTCTTTGGATTTTTCTGAAACCAACGGTCCAGATCTTCTTGAGACAGGGCAAGCCATGTATTCAAGGCACCAGTGTCAAATACCATTTCTATCCATCCGAAAGGTGAATCGACATAAACCAACGGACAGTATGCCCGCTTCATTCTGTATTTGGCGGTAGGCTGTCCTTTTTCTTCCTCAGCAAAGAACTTCTTCCTATCGGTCACTATCAGCAGGCTGTCCTTTGTGTCCAACTTGAAAGAGAGGCCCTTGCCGACCAGATTGAAACCAATGACACCGTCAAACCTATCGCATGTAAACTCACTCATCGCATCCTCCACTATCATCGGATAGTTTTCTATCTGGAGATTTCCCATCTTGATGGTTGGGAACTGATAGATGATTTGATTACGACTTCTCTTGTTGATATCATCAAACGTCAGACTGTCCGTTGTAATCTTTTTCATCCAGTCTTCCTTCTGTCCGTTCCATAGTCCGAGTGGCGAACCAGTATCAAAAAGCAGGTTTCTGGTTTGCCCTTCTATCTCCACAGGTACAATGACCGCCCCATCTATCATCTTTATCTTGATGGTGTCAGCAAAATCTTTCTTTGAGAAACTTATTGAAGCAGTTGCGGTCTTTATCATGTCTTGAGCCACGATAGAAGTCATTGCAACGAGGGCGAGCAGAACGGTGATGATGGTTTTCTTGTTCATGTTCTCTGATTGTTATACGATTTTGCCCACAAAGTTACGAAAACCTGAACGAAAAACCCACGGCGGAGCCGGAAAAATGGTTGCCGAGGGCAAAAGTCTGAAACTACTTTCATTGTTTTATATAGAAATGTCATCAGGCAACTTCAAGATTAAACCATTAGCGAATCTTAGAATTATTCTGTGACGAGTAATCTGGCCATATCTCGTTCAGTTCTATACCCAGCAATCTCATTTGGCGGAAAACATCGGGAAGGAGTTCGTGGTAGAACCATTCTTTACGCTTATGTATGATGATGTCTTTTGCCTCAGCAGTCACAGAGAAACCTATTCCACGTTGATTCTGAATAATACCTTCACGTTCTAACAGGTCGTATGCCCGTATCACGGTATTATGATTCACTTGGAAATCCAAAGCAGTGAGGCGGATGCTTGGCACCCGCCTCCCCGCCTGATAGACTCCAGTCAGAATCTTGTCGTTAATGGCATCTGCGATTTCGACGCACATCATAAGCAGTTATTCGCCACACTCCTCGTTCTTCATCTTTTCTTGCTGTTCCTTCTTTGTGAGCTTATACTCGATGACGAAGGATACGAGGAGGCCCATGCCAATGCCTGCAGCGATAACAATCCAAAAGAAGATATTGTGCTTAGGAGGCAACCCGAGGAGGACGTCGCAAAGAGCACCGATACCCAGACCTACGAGGACACAGCCCCATCGTAGGCCACTGTACTTATCTTTTGGTTCTTGCTTAGTGAGAACTTTGGCGGTTTCGGCATCTATTCCCTGTTGGATGATGGCAAGACGTAACTCGGTGTCGTGCCGCTTCTTCTTAATATCTGCAATGAACGTCATCACGATAGCGACGATGGGAATGATGAGCGACAGTACGATAATTAATTCTTTAAGATGTTCCATATCAGTTTGTTTAATGATTACTATTAATGTGAGAGCGCTTTCATTTATAAGACCCTTAAATGATACAATTATTACACTCCGTCGGGCGAAAAATTCTTAAGAAAACGATGGGTTGAGAAAATGATGGCGAGAGTAGGAAGTGCCATGATGTAAAGGGTGAAAGTCGAAGTACCGTACTGTTTTATGTAAAGATACATACACGCGGCAAATACAAGCAACACTATCGGAAGCCCGAAGCTGAACGCGGCGATGCGTGCCCAACGGCGAATCAGCTCACGTCGTGCCTGACGGCGTACGTCGGCAATGATGAGACGGTCGAGGTCTGCCAGCAGTTCCCTGCGCTCTAACGTTTCTCGGATGAGAG
>JAFZCU010000137.1 GCA_017556145.1 Prevotella sp.
AATAAGCACTGAAAGTATGGCAAAGAAAACCGTTGCTACCCTCCATGAAGGTTCAAAGGATGGTCGCGCTTACACAAAGGTAATCAAGATGGTTAAGAGCCCCAAGACTGGTGCTTACATCTTCGACGAGCAGATGGTTCCCAACGAAGCCGTTAAGGACTTCTTCAAGTAATCGATTTATCGCTTGCTACCGAAGCGTTGCAAGAACTAATATTGATTTTTAAATAAAAAAGAGAGGTTGCAAAGCAATTTGCGACCTCTTTTTTTGTGCAATCGTTTTTTTTTATTATCTTTGCACACGTAATATATTGCAATATGGGAATTTTTGGTTTTTTCAATAAAGAAAAGAAAGAAACCTTAGACAAGGGTTTGGAGAAGACAAAGTCGAGTGTGTTCGACAAACTGGCCCGTGCCGTAGCCGGTAAGTCTAAGGTGGACGATGATGTGCTGGACAATCTGGAGGAAGTCCTGATTACCAGTGACGTGGGTGTGGATACCACGCTGAAGATTATCGAGCGCATCGAAGAGCGTGTGGCCCGCGACAAATATGTCTCCACATCGGAACTGAATAACATCCTGAAGGCTGAGATTGCGGCTCTCCTGGCAGAGAACAATGCCGAGGATAATGACAACTGGGATCTGCCGAGTGACCATAAACCCTATGTGATTCTTGTGGTAGGTGTGAATGGCGTGGGCAAGACCACAACAATAGGCAAGCTGGCCTGGCAGTTCAAGCAGGCTGGCAAGAAAGTGTATCTGGGTGCTGCCGACACATTCCGTGCAGCCGCAGTGGAACAACTCTGTATCTGGGGCGAGCGGGTAGGCGTGCCTGTCGTCAAGCAGCAGATGGGCAGCGATCCAGCCAGTGTGGCATTCGATACCATCTCCAGCGCCAAGGCTAATGGGGCTGACGTGGTGTTGATTGATACGGCGGGACGTCTGCATAACAAGGTGGGCCTGATGAATGAGTTGAAGAAAATCAAGGATGTGATGAAGAAGGTGATGCCCGAGGCGCCCGACGAGGTGATGCTGGTGCTGGATGGCTCCACCGGTCAGAACGCCTTTGAGCAGGCCAAGCAGTTCTCGGCAGTGACGCAGATCACCTCGCTGGCAATAACGAAATTGGACGGAACGGCGAAAGGTGGTGTCGTCATCGGTATCAGCGACCAGCTGAAGGTGCCGGTGAAGTATATCGGACTCGGCGAGAAGATGACCGACCTTCAGCTCTTTAACAAGCGACAGTTTGTAGACTCATTGTTTCAAGTGAAAAGTGAAAAGTGAAGAAGACGATTGACATCATATCGCTCGGATGCTCAAAGAATCTCGTTGACAGCGAGATGCTGATGGGGCTGATGGAGGCCAACGGCTATCAGTGTACGCACGATAGCGATGATCCTCAGGGTGAGATCGTCGTGGTGAATACCTGTGGCTTTATCAATGATGCCAAGGAGGAGAGCATCAATACCATCCTGGAATTCGCACAGGCGAAGACGGAAGGACGTATTGAGAAACTCTTTGTGATGGGATGTCTGTCGGAACGCTATCTGGCTGACCTCGAAAGGGAGATACCTGAGGTGGACGGCTGGTATGGGAAGTTCAATTACAAGCAGCTGCTGAATGATTTGGAGGAGTCAGGAGACAGGAGACAGGAGACAGGAGACGGGAGACAGGAGACAGGAGTCAGGAGTCAGGAGTCAGGAGAATACCATCGGCATATCACGACACCGAAGCATTATGCCTATATCAAGATCAGCGAGGGTTGCGACCGCCATTGTGCCTATTGCGCCATTCCGCTGATTACGGGCAAGCATCAGAGCCGGCCGATGGCAGAGATTCTCGATGAAGTGCGTTATCTGGTGAGCCAGGGGACGAAGGAGTTTAATGTGATTGCTCAGGAACTGACCTACTATGGTGTTGATATCGATGGTCAGCAGCATATCGCAGAACTGATAGACCAAATGGCTGACATCGAAGGTGTGGAATGGATCCGGCTGCACTATGCCTATCCCACGCACTTCCCTTGGGATCTGTTGTCGGTGATGCGGAAACACAAGAATGTCTGTAAATATCTGGATATCGCCTTGCAGCACATTTCAGATAACATGCTGACCAGAATGAAGCGCCACGTCACCAGACAGGAGACCTACGATCTGGTGGAGCGCCTCAGAAGGGATGTGCCCGATATCCATCTGAGAACGACACTGATGGTGGGATTCCCCGGTGAGACGCAGGAAGATTTTGACGAACTGATAGCATTCACCAAATGGGCCCGTTTCGAGCGGATGGGCGCTTTCGCCTATTCAGAGGAGGAGGGCACCTATTCAGCGCAGCACTATGAGGATGATGTGCCTGAGGAGGTTAAACAGCAGCGTCTGGACAAACTGATGCGTGTGCAACAGCGTATCAGCGAGGAGATTGAGGCTGAGAAACTGAATTCCATTCAGCGGGTTATCATCGATCGTCAGGAAGGCAACTATTATATCGGCCGTACGCAGTATTGCTCACCGGAGGTGGATCCGGAGGTGCTGATACCTGTGTCGGACAGGCGTCTGGAAATCGGGGAATTCTATGATGTGCTCATCACCGACTCCGAGGAATTCGACATTTATGGAATAACAATCAAATAAATCAATATGAATAACAAAGACTTTATCACAACATTGGCAACGAGGACTGGTCGTTCTGTTGAGGAAACCCAGCGGATGGTGGATACCGTCGTGGAGACGATGGGTGACCATTTCCAGGAAGATGATACTGTGCTTGTGCCTAATTTCGGAACCTTTGAGGTCAAGAAGAAGTTGGAAAGGGTGATGGTTAACCCTTCTACTGGTCAGCGGATGCTGGTGCCTCCTAAACTTGTTTTGAACTTTAAGCCGAATGTAGGTTGGAAGGAACGTGTAAAGAATGGAGGAACTGAGTGATGGGAAAGGTGACGTTGCAGGATTTGGCAAGTGTTCTTGTCGAGCGTTGGCATTTGGGAAAGAAAGATGCCTCGATGTTTGTCAACGAGATGTTCTTTGTGATTCAGAAATCACTCAATGAGGACAAAATCGTGAAGGTGAAAGGTCTGGGAACGTTTAAGATCATCGATGTAGACGATCGTGAGAGTGTGAATGTGAATACCGGTGACCGTGTACTGATAGAAGGTCATGGAAAGATAACCTTCACCCCCGATGCCTTGATGAAGGAACTTGTGAATAAGCCTTTCTCGCAGTTTGAGACGGTGGTTCTGAATGAGGGCGTGGACTTTAATGAAGCATCAGACTATCAGCCAGAGGAACCGGCGACGGCTGGTCTCGATGAGATGGAGGATAGTGCAGCGCCGTTGGTGGAATTCGTAGATGGGCCTCAGTCAGAAATCATAGAAGAGCCTGTGAAACTTATAGAGCCTGTGGAGCCGTCAATTCCAGAGAAGCCGGAAATACCAGATAAACCGGAAATACCGGAAATTCCAGAGAAACCCGAACCTCTTGAATCATCAGAAAGGTCAGTTGAATCGGTAGAGCCCGAACCAACAATGCCTGAGCCCGTTTCTGCTGAGTCGCCGAAGGAGGAAGAAACAGCCAATGAAAATACACCAGAAGAAATGGAAATGCCGGATGCTTCTGATGAACCGGAAATTGCAGAAGAAAAATCTTTCTTCAAAAAGTATCTGAAATGGATCGGTATTGCCGCGCTGACACTTGCTATGGGTTTCTTGATCGGCTATCTGATGGGTAACCATTCAAACATCCAGCCTCAGACATCACAGGAACCATCTACGGAAACTATTGAGGAAGAGCCTGTTAAGAGCCTGCCTAAGGATTCTGATGCAGTCAAGATGGATACTGAGGTGGAAGAGGAAACTCTGGTTGATGAAGAAGAGGTCGAAGAAGCTGATGATCAGGCTGCTGCAGAGGCTGCGGAGACAAAGGTAGAAGAGGAGCCTGTGGATAAGTGGGAGGCGATGGATGCCCGGGTCAGAACAGGTGCTTACCGTATTCTTGGTACAGACCACATAGAGAAGGCAAGGGCAGGAGACAATCTCACGCGTATCTGCCGTCGCACCATCGGTCCGGGTATGGAATGCTACCTGGAGGTCTATAACGGTCTTTCTTCCGGCGCTGTCTTGACAGCGGGGCAGGAAGTCAAGATTCCGAAGTTGGAATTGAAGAAGAAAAGGAAAAAATAAAGTAATAATTTCCTACTGAATGAAAAAGTTTCTTAAAACTTAGGTTTTGGGAAACTTTTTTAATATTATTTAGATGGTAAAATGTACGATATAATCGATTTATTCACTACTTTTGCGGTCAAATTAAGAAAACAATAAATAGAGTAAATATTATGGCAGAAGCAATTGACATCCGTGAGTTGAATATCCGGATAGAACAGCAGAGCGCATTTGTTACGAATCTCGTAGCAGGTATGGACCGTGTCATCGTAGGACAGAAGCATCTTGTAGACTCTCTCCTGATCGGTCTGTTGAGTGATGGACATATTCTCTTGGAAGGTGTGCCTGGTCTGGCAAAGACATTGGCCATCAAGACTCTTGCCCAACTGATAGACTCGGATTACAGCCGTATTCAATTCACCCCGGACCTTCTCCCTGCCGACGTGATCGGTACGATGATCTATTCGCAGAAGGATGAGAAGTTCCAGGTGAAGAAAGGTCCTGTATTCGCTAACTTTGTGTTGGCAGATGAAATCAACCGTGCCCCTGCAAAGGTGCAGAGCGCCTTGCTCGAAGCGATGCAAGAGAAGCAGGTGACGATTGGCAGCGATACCTTCAAGTTGCCGAATCCCTTCCTTGTGATGGCAACCCAGAACCCCATTGAGCAGGAGGGTACCTATCCGCTGCCCGAGGCACAGGTCGACCGTTTCATGCTGAAGGTGGTGATCGACTATCCCACACTCGATGAGGAGAAGAAGATTATCCGCGAGAATATAGCTGGTGAGCTGCCAAAGGTGACGCCTGTGACGACGGCTGAAGAGATTCTCAAGGCCCGCAGTGTGGTCGGAGAGGTTTATCTTGACGAGAAGATCGAGCAGTATATCGCTGATATTGTGTTTGCCAGCCGTTATCCTGACCGTTATGGTCTGAAGGACTTGAAGGATATGATCTCCTTCGGTGGTTCTCCACGTGCCAGTATCAATCTGGCCAAGGCTGCCCGTGCCTTCGCCTTTATCAAGCGTCGTGGCTATGTGGTGCCTGAGGATGTGCGCGCTGTGGCTCATGATGTGCTGCGTCACCGTATAGGACTCACCTATGAAGCAGAAGCCAGCAATATCACAAGTGAGGAAATCGTGTCGAGGATTATCAATAAGGTCGAGGTGCCCTAATTCCTAGAAAACCTAGGATCGCTTAGGGTTACCTAGAATTGCCTAGGATTGCCTAGAAAGATTATGGAAACTAGTGAGATCATAAAGAAAGTCCGTAAGATTGAAATCAAGACCCGAGGTCTGAGTTCAAACATCTTCGCAGGTCAGTACCATTCTGCTTTCAAGGGTAGGGGTATGGCTTTCAGCGAGGTGCGCGAATATCAGTTCGGTGATGATGTGCGTGACATCGACTGGAATGTGACCGCCCGCTTCCACCGTCCGTATGTGAAGGTGTTTGAGGAGGAGCGTGAACTGACGGTGATGTTGCTCATTGATGTCAGCGGCTCTCTTGATTTCGGTACGCAGAAACAGATGAAACGGGATATGGTGACGGAGATTGCCGCTACCATTGCCTTCTCGGCTATTCAGAACAACGATAAGATCGGGGTGGTGTTCTTCTCCGACAAGATAGAGAAGTATATTCCGCCGAAGAAAGGCCGCAAGCATATCCTATATATTATCCGTGAGATGCTCGACTTCCATCCAGAGTCGAAGCGGACGGATGTGAAGCAGGCTGTGGAGTTTCTGTCGAGTGTTCAGAAGCGTCG
>JAFZCU010000138.1 GCA_017556145.1 Prevotella sp.
ACTTAATACTAATACTTTTTTCATAAACACTATATTTTTTAATTCTTAACTTTTAATATTTAACTCTTAAAGTCTTCCGAAATTAATGCGCACACCGGCATAGAACATTGCACCATGCACGGGGCCCCACACCATCGTGGGGTCGAACGTGCTGCTCCAGGGGTCGGCGGCGTTGATGATGGTCTGCTTCTGACGGAAGCCTGTCAGATTCTCTCCACCGATGTAGACGGAGAAATGACGGAACCAGCGGGTGATCTGTGCCGACACTTGTTCGTAGGCATGGAAGCGCTCGTCCCAAAGACCATTGATGGGTGTCGGCATGCGTCCGCCACCATTCAACTGCAGGGTGGCGTCGAACTGCCAGAGGCCGAGGGGCGTCTTGTAGCTGGCGGTGACAAGACCTTTATAGCGGCTGGTAAGAGGCTTCTCCATCAGCTGTCCGCCATAGGTACACTTCACGTCGTTCCAACGCCAGGCAGCCGTCAGTTCCAAACCATTGACAACGGGATAAGTGGCATCAACCTGAACCGTGTTCGAATATGACTTGCCGTCGAGGTTGGTGATGCGGATCAGTGAGGGATTGCTGTCGTAGTCGATGACGGCCTGCTGACTGAAATGCGTGTGATAATACTCGGCATTCAGCTTCAGCGTCTTGCCAAACAAGGGGATGTAGAACGAGCTGCTGATGCCATAGTTCCAAGCCTGCTCCTGCTCCAGGTCGTCGATGACCAACTGGCGTCCGCTGGCCAGCAGATTGTTGTTCTCTGCCAGTGCGTGTACGGTGCGGTAGCCCTTGCCTGCGGAGAGACGCAGATTGACAACCTCGTTAGGCATCAGTTTCAGGTGGAAACGAGGCGTGACGAATGTGCCGTAGCGGCTGCTGTGGTCGGCCCTCACACCAGCCATCGCCACCACCTTGTCGTTCAGGTTGTAGGTGTACTGGGCATAGGCACCTGACGTAGTCTCCTTATCGTCCTTTGTCAGATAATCGTGATTCAGCGAGAGGCCTACGGAGAGGTTGTGCTCCTTCGTGAAATTGGTTTCGAACAGCAGTTGGGCGTAGGCATTCTTCTGGTTCACGCTGTAGTACTTGTCACCGTAGTTGGCATCCAGCAGATGCATCGAGGCGTTGCCCATCACGGCGATGTTCGTACCGTGCTCAGGATTGAGTATGAAGGCGTGCTTCATGTAACCCTCGTATCGGTCGGTCTCGACTCCGATCTTAAAAAGTTGAGAGTGGAGAGTTGAGAGTGGAGAGTTATGTTCTGTTTGGCCACCTTCGCGATTCTCCTTCACGAGGCTGATGCCACCGTGAAACATGTAGCTGTCGGCCTTATACTTCCAGCGGTTCTGAAGGTTCCACTGGCGCACGTTGGGCTGGTCGAGGAAACCGTCATCGTTGACGTCGTGGTGGCCGAAGTCGTCCTGATAGTGAAGGAGCACCTCTGTACTCAGCTTGTCGTCGAGATGGATGTTGGCATCAGCGTTAGCTTCCACACGGCTCATCGAGTTGCCGTAGAGGTTCACCGTCACGCCCTCGTCATTATCGGGTTTAAGGTACTCAATATCAATCTGTCCGGTGATACTCTCATAGCCGTTACGTACCGACGACGACCCTTTCGACACCTGGATGCTGTTCATCCAAGGCCCTGGCACATAATCGAGGGCATAGGGTGCTGCGGCTCCGCGGAAGTTAGGCAGGTTTTCCGTCAGCATCTGCACGTAGGTACCGCTCAGTCCCAGCAGTTTGATCTGCTTGGCACCTGTGGCGGCATCGCTGTAGTTGACGTCGACGGAGGGGTTGGTGGTAAAACTCTCGCCGAGGTTGCAACAGGCGGCCTTGAAGAGTTCTTCGCGACTGATCAACACACCATTCACCGCCCCACCCATCCGACGGGTGCCTGAGCGGCGCGAGGTGATGGTTACATTCTGAAGACTCGCCTCCTTATCAACCTCCAACGAGTCGATATCCTGTCCAAGGGCGGACAGGGTTAGCATCATGGCGATGCAAGTCAATAAAAATCTCATTTTTGTCTGTTTGATATTAATGTGATACAATAGTTTGTCAGGACACTGTCATGCAAGACAATCCCCTGAAACACAGAATCATATTAAAATCAAATCAGTAAGACGCGGATGAAGTTCAGGTAGTCGCGGGGTGGACTTTTCCACACCTGCTGAATGAACGGACTGACGGCCTTGTACTCCGTCGGTATCAGCCATTCTGCGACAAGGCTTGGCAGGATGGCCAATAGGGGCTGCATCACATGGAAGTCGTAAGTAACGGTCTGCGCCATGTTCGTCGGCGATAGCTCGAAGTGCTCCGTCGTCATGCAGCTGGCATTCATGTTACAGCTCATACCGTCCATGCCCCCGCTGTTGAATACGGTCATCACCTTAAGTGTTCCCGTATGTGCACAGCGCGTAACAGTGATACCGCTTCCGATAAACAACAGCGTCATCGAAAGCAGTAGTGACAGGCAGATATGACTGAACTTCTTCATTTCGGTTGCAAAGGTAACAAAATTATACTTTTACAACGTTTTTCCAATCAAGACTTTAAGGATGTTTAACTATTCAACCTCGGCGACCACTTCAATCAACGAGATTTCCCACTTGATCACTATTGATGACTTCACGTTGAAAGAAGTCGAGGAAGAAGGGCCAGTTGGGGCCTGCTTCATGACCGCCGTGGTGCTGGCGGTAGGTGAGGCGGCCCTCCATCAGGCCGTTGTCCATGCCAGGGAAGAGGTCGGTGCCGATGCCTTTGTAACCGAGCAGTTCATAGACGGGCGACGCCTTTGAAGCAGAAATGAACGAGCCTACGACATCCTGCCATTTGTCGCCGTTCCAGCTGCCGGTGGAGATGAAGCAGGCACGTGGAGCGCAGAGGGCAATCAGCTCGTGCTGATCAACCGGCAGGTCGTTTTCCGTCATCGGGTCCGTACCGTATTTGATCAGGTTGCCGCACACCCAGTGGTACTCCTCGTGTGAGACGATGTTGCCGATGCTCTCACCGCAGTCACGACGCCAGCCTGCTGCGCCTGCCTTGCCTGACGAGGCGATGAATCCGGCAGCGATGCGTGGTTCAAAAGCCATCGCCACGAGTGAGGCCTTGCCATAACGCGACACACCCTCGATGGCGCATTTGGTGGCATCGAAGGTTCGGTCGGTTTCCAAGTAATCTATCAGACGCGACAGCCCCCAGCCCCAGGCACGGAGCGAACCCCAGTCTGACGGCTGACGGTGCTGGCCCTTGTTGCAGAGACCGATGATGCCGCTGGTCAGACCAGAGCCTGAATCAGCCTGAATGGACGAGGGGTTGATGGTGGCGGCAGCCCAGCCACGTTCTATCACCTGCTGCTTCCACGACACGCCGCCTCCAAAACTGCGAAGCGGGTCGCCGCCTCCGAATCCGAACTCTATGATGACGGGCAGGTTCTGTTTGCCTTCAGGATAGACCACATTGGCCTGTATCTCTACCTTGATGGCGGGGTAGCTGGCATTGTCGACCACCCCTTTCAGATAACGGATGACCACAGGCGTGCCTGCGAAGTCCTTCTTCTCCTCGTTGATGACTTCCCAATTCACACCGGGCACATTGTCGGGAATACGACCATAGACATGATCCTCAAACAGGCGAACGAGCTCCGGACGGCGCACCTTATACCACATCTTGGCAGAGGTGACACGCTTGCCGCTTTCGGTTACCAACGGGTCAGGATAGAAGGGGTAGGGGTTTGCAGTCAGTTCGTCGTAGTTGGGGTGCTTGCTCGCATCCTGACTATTGGGTTGACGCCCCTCACGGGGCTGGCCTACGCCGACTTTAGCCAGCATATCGGCATAGTCGGCCATTGTAATCTTGCGAAGGCTGTCCTGATTCGGACGGTTGCCGCCTCCGAACATCATAAACTGTGCGTTTGCTGTAAATGGGATGCAAGCCATCAGCATTGTCCCGAAAAAACACTTCATAATTTTCATTTCTATTCGCATGTTTTTATTTCCAACTAAGTATAAAGGCGTAGTGGTAGGGTTTGTTACCATCGATGGTATATTGGGGTAGCGTGCGCTGGCCCCAGGTGTCGATACCACCTACGCCATGAACATTTAGGTCGATATTCAGATTGACGAAACGACCTCGCAGAATCTCGTGGGGATGCTTTGCCTGTTCCAAATCTTCCTCACCATAATCCCATGCACGGATGCAGAGGGGCTGGAGACCTTCGATGTGAAGCGTCTTCTTTCTATTAGCAATGTTGAACCAACGGACATCCGTGCGACAGCCGTTGTCTTGCGGATGGATATACTCCGTCTCGAATTCTGAGAGCGGCATCTTGTAACGACCTATGAAGGCACTGCGCTTGCGGTCGGGATAGTTCTCCCAGGGGCCTCGACCATAATACTCGATACTGGTCATGTCG
This sequence comes from Prevotella sp., assembly GCA_017556145.1. Taxonomy (GTDB): domain Bacteria; phylum Bacteroidota; class Bacteroidia; order Bacteroidales; family Bacteroidaceae; genus Prevotella. The sequence goes on from JAFZCU010000138.1 coordinate 4,422, forward strand.
GCAGGCAGACGCATGCGCATACCGAACTTAGGCATGATTGGTTTATTGTTTCCAGATGGCTGGTAGTCCATTTCGACCTGGATCGAGCGTTCGTCGATGACGGTGTATTTCACTGTGACATCGGTAGCATTTCTCCATACGGCAGTACGTTTGGCGAAGTTGGCTGCATGCTGGTTGTCGTTCTCGGGCTTCCAGAAATAGGGCTCCAGAGGGGCCTGCAGCATCTCCTGACCATCGACCATCCACGAGGTGAGGGTATTGCCGGAGATGGTGATATTATTGGCCTTGGCTTGGGTTGTGGATGGCTTACCCCAAGGGAAAATATACTCTCTCAGGACGAACTGCTCGCGGGCCACAGCAAAGCCTGCCTTCGCCCAAGGCTTGTCTTCCTTCAGGCGGGCCTCAATGGTCATCGTCACTTCGTTATCGTCAGGATAATAGGGCAACTCGATGCGATCGCCTTTCAGCTCCAGCAATCCACCGCCAGCGATTTCACCATTACGTGAAAGCTCATAATAATACTCGTATTCATCGAGGCTCGTAAACTGGTCGCGATTGATGAGGCGGATGGCATCGCCTTCACGTACAAAAGTGATGGGCTGGTAGACGTGCTGTACCTCGTAGTAGTGAGGATGGGGTTTACGGTCAGGGGCAATCAGTCCGTTGATGCAGAAGGCCCCGTCGTTAGGCTGGTCGCCAAAGTCACCGCCATAGGCGAAATACGCCATGCCGTACTCCTTTTTGAGAATGCCCTGGTCCACCCAGTCCCAGATGGCTGCGCCACAGATGCTGCTGTCGGCATAGATGACATCCCAGTACTCCTGAAAGTTGCCCATGGAGTTACCCATGGCGTGGGCATATTCGCGCATCATGAAGGGACGGTCGGTCACTTTCCTAGCACCTTCACGCAGACGGTCGGGCGACAGATAGCCGTCATCGTAGATATCGGAGTAACGGCGGTCGGTATCACAGAAAGGCAGGGCGATAGTGTCGAGGGCAACGACAGCATCGCGCATCGCTTTCAGGTTGGGACCTACACCACCCTCGTTACCCATACTCCACATGATGACGCAGGGGTGGTTCTTGTCGCGCTGCACGAGGCTGACGGCACGATCGACATGGGACTCGCGCCAGTCTGGGTCTTCTCCCATCACCTTATTGGCATAGCCATAGCCGTGACTCTCCTGATTGGCTTCGTCCATCACGTAGATGCCCCAACGGTCGCAGAGCTCATAGAGGTACTCGCGGTCAGGATAGTGCGAGGTGCGCAGGAAGTTGATGTTGCCCTGTTTCATCAGCGCTATATCTTTTTCGTAGGTGGCATCGTCCACATAGCGGCCCGTCACAGGATGATGGTCGTGACGGTTCACGCCACGCAGTTTCACGTTCTTACCGTTGATTTTGAAGACCTCGCCCACGCACTCCACACGTTTCACGCCAAAGTGGTTGTCGAAATGCTCGTCGTCCTTGTAGTCCTTACTACTCAGCAGTTGCAAAGTGTAGGGATAGAGCCAGGGCTTCTCAGCCGACCATAGGTGTGGGGCTGTCTCGTAGGGGAAATTAAGTTCTACAGTTGTCGTATCGCCTGCACGAAGTTTGGGGATAAGATGGTTGGTGACATTATGATGGTGAGGGTTTATGTTGACCCCATGAAGTTCAGGACAGGCTATCTGCAGCTGAGCCAGCAGATTCTTAGCAGTCTTCTTGCCTGTATTGCAGACGGAGACCTTAGCCTTGACGGTGAACTTTGAGAAGTCGGCATTGGGCACAGCCTCTACCTTATAATCTGTGATATGCACTAACGGACGCACCCATAGCTGCACCTCGCGGAAGATACCACTCAAGCGCCACATGTCCTGACATTCCAGATAACTGCCATCGCTCCAACGGTAGACCTCTACAGCGAGTTTGTTCTTACCCTCGCGCATATACTTCGTCACATCGAACTCTGCGGGTGACATCGAGTTCTGGCTATAGCCCACCTTCTGACCATTCATCCAGACATAGAAGGCAGAATGGACGCCGCCAAAGTGCAGAATCAGGTTTTTCGTGAGCATCTCTTTCGTCACATCAACGAAGGTCACATACGAGCCAACGGGGTTGCGATGGTCGTAGGCATACCAGTCTTTATTGGGCTCACCCGTCACCTTAGGACGGTCACGATGGAACGGATACTGCATGTTGACATAGATGGGTTTGCCGAAGCCCTGCAACTGCCAGTTGCCAGGCACCTTAATCT
>JAFZCU010000139.1 GCA_017556145.1 Prevotella sp.
GAAGGACATCACGGCAGAACTGGAGCGTGGCGTCGATAAGCACAGCCGACAGCTCATCGTGGGCAATATCTCGTTGCTGCTTGACTACTGCGTGCGCTTCTACGACCGGCAGTTTATCATGCGCGAACCGCTGAACACCAACATTGCACAGCAGTTCGAACGTGAATTGTCGGCCTATGTCAATGCAGGACGGTTGACAAGCGAGGGCATCCCCAGCGTGAAGTTCTTTGCCGAAAGAATGGGTATGACGGCCAACTACTTCGGCGACAGCATCAAGTCGGCAACGGGCTCTTCTCCACAACAGATAATACAAGAACGGCTGATAGGGATGGCTAAGGACAAACTACAATCAACATCGCTCAGCGTCAAGGAGATTGCCTACTCGCTGGGCTACGAATATCCACAATACTTCGTGCGCCTGTTCCGTCAGCAAACAGGTAAGACCCCAACCCAATTCCGTGCATCAAACTAAATATAAACAAATACTGAAATTACAATGGCAAAAGTTTTATTGATTAACGGCAGTGCCCATCCGCAGGGATGTACGGCGCGAGCTTTGAAGGAAGTAGAAAAGACCCTGCAGGAGCAGGGCATCGAGACCGTATGGGTAAATGTAGGCAACAAGGACGTTCGTGGTTGCATATCGTGCTTCAAGTGCATGGAACAGGGCAAATGCGTGTTCAATGACTTGGTGAACGAGACGGCTCCTATATTCGCAGAATCCGATGGCATCGTGGTGGGAACGCCCGTTTATTATGCCCATGCCAATGGCGGGGTGCTGGCATTTCTCGACCGCCTGTTCTTCAGTTGTCATGCCGACAAGCACATGAAGGTGGGGGCTGCTGTGGTATCGTCGCGTCGCGCTGGTAGCACATCGGCTTTCGATGATATCAACAAATATTTCACGATGACAGGTATGCCCATCGTGTCGAGCACCTATTGGAACGAGGTTCACGGCTACTCGCAGGAGGATGTGGAGAAAGACCTTGAAGGCCTGCAGACCATGCGCAATCTGGGCCGTAACATGGCTTTCCTCATCAAGAGTATCGCGCTCGGCAAAGAGCAGATTGGCAAGCCAGAACAAGAGATTGGCACATTCACCAACTTTGCAGACGGGCTATAAGGAAAGAATCAGATATGAAGAAAATAGTAATAGCAATGGCAGCACTCTTGACAATCAGCCTGAGTGCATGCTCGCAAGGAAAGCAGACAAAGGAGAATAATGAGATGAAAAAGGTATTAGTTGCTTATTTCTCAGCATCGGGAGTAACCAAGGGAGCTGCAGAGCAACTGGCAGCAGTAGCAGGTGCCGACCTGCATGAGATCAAACCTGCACAGTCCTATACGGATGCCGACCTTGACTGGAGGGATAAGCAGAGTCGCTCTACTGTGGAGATGAAGGACAAGAACTCTCGTCCTGCCATCACCGATAAACTGCAGAACATGCAAGACTATGATGTGGTCTATGTCGGTTTCCCCATTTGGTGGTACACCGCTCCGACCATCATCAACACCTTCATGGAGGCTTATGACTTCAAGGGCAAGACAGTCATTCCATTCGCCACATCTGGTGGCAGCAGCATCAAGAAGGCTTGCGAAGACTTGAAGGCAGCCTACCCTGATGTAACATGGAAGGAAGGCAAGCTTCTGAACAGGACAAGCAAAAAAGAATTAGAAACTTGGGTAAAAGGATTGTAAGAATGGTAACGTCCGTGTCACGAAAGAATGGCACGGACGCTTTTTACTATAACACTAAATGTTTCATGGGATGACCTCCCCACCAGCTATCATTCGCATATCGGAATCCTACAGAGGCATATAGTGCCTCGCCAGCAGGATTGGCTTTATCCACCAACAGTCCAACACAGGGCAGTCCCACCTTGTCGGCTTTATCCTTAGTGGCACTCAAAAGACGCTGGGCAATGCCTTGACGACGATACCCTGGTAATACGGCCAATGAATCAAGATAGAGTTCACCAGCCTGTGTCTCATCATCCATGCCGGAATGATCCTTACCGATGTATTCCTTGGCGGCTTGGATGAATGCCTGCCGAAGTTCATGCAACTTACCGCCATCATAACTGACGGCAATTCCTACAACCTTTTCATCAGCCATTGCTACCAAAGTATTCCTATAGCTGTACTGCGAATCCTCACGCTCTACTAACGAGGACATCATTTTATAAAAGTCCTCCAGACCATGCCCTACTCCACAGAAATGCAGGCAACAATCATCTGTCATAGCAATCATAATCAGTCGGGCTATATCTGAAGCTTGCGCCTTCGTTGCTTCTCTAATTTCAATCATCATCGTCATCCTCCTCCATTTTACAGATTTGCCGTGTCTCTTTGCGGGCTTCCTTCCAACGAGGAAAGAACTTATCCATCAGCTCATGAAAACGGGCATTATGGCTAGGTTCCAGCAGATGGCACAGCTCATGAACCACCACATGCTCGACGCACCATTCCGACAACAGCAACAGATAGGCTGAGAAACAGATGGACTTGTCCTTCACATTGCATATGGCAGAAGTTTCTTTTCTTCGCAACAGAGAAGGAATGTTACAGTCTTGTGACTGCAATCTCGTGCTTTGTCTGTCTCGGTGTACTGGCCTCGTAGCCGAGGGCCATAGCGGCTGTGGGTAGCTGGCCGTCGGGTATCTGCAGGAGTTGGCGCAGCTCCTCACTCTGGCTGGCAATGGCGGCTAC
>JAFZCU010000140.1 GCA_017556145.1 Prevotella sp.
GAACCAATATACCTTTGCAACGATTTTCTAACTATAGGACTCCAATTCTAACATTAATAACTCAAGTATGAACAAAACTTTTAGGAAAACAGCGCTGTTGGTGGGTGCATTCTCCCTATTGGGATTGTGTTACTCACCTGATGCCTATGCCGCTGCTTCCCCGCAGGAAGTTCAGCAGGCAAAGAAGATCACAGGAACTGTGGTCGACGCTATGGGCCCCGTTATCGGAGCCAGTGTTGTCGTGAAAGGTACGTCGAATGGTGTCGCCACCGACTTCGACGGTAACTTCTCACTGAACGCCAGCCCGGGTCAGACCCTGGTTATCTCTTACATTGGTTACCTGACTAAGGAGATTAAGATCACCGCTGCCCAGAGCAAGTACAACGTCACCCTCGAGGAGGACAAGAAAGTATTAGACGAGGTTGTAGTCGTCGGTTACGGTACGATGAAGAAGAGCGACATCTCGGGTGCTTCTGCAACAGTTGGTGAGAGTGCCATTAAAGGTTCTCTCATTACCTCACTCGACCAAGCCCTGCAAGGCCATGCTGCTGGTGTCAGTGCCGTATCCACCTCTGGTGCTCCCGGCTCCGGCTCATCTATCCGCGTTCGTGGTACAGCCACTATCAATGCCAATGCCGAACCTCTGTACGTCATCGATGGTGTGATTGTCCAAAGCCAAGGTCTGACAGGCTATGACTACGGACTGGGTGATGCCCTTGGTAATGGTTCGGTATCAACCATCTCCCCATTATCTACCATTGACCCACAGGACATTGTCAGCTTGGAGATTCTGAAGGATGCCTCTGCCACCGCTATCTACGGTGCCCAAGGCGCCAACGGTGTCGTGCTGATTACGACTAAGCATGGTAAAGCCGGCGAGGCCAAGTTCTCCTATAGTGGAACGATTGCATTAAATCGCCAGACCAAGCGACTCGACATCCTTGATCTGCGCGAATATGCCGACTATTATAATGCCTATGTGGAGATTGGTGAAGCCACGGCAAACCCGATATTCCTCGACAAGAGTCTGCTTGGCAAGGGTACGAACTGGCAAGACGCCGTTTTTCAGACAGCCTTGATGCATCAGCATCAGGTGAGTGCACAAGGCGGTACTGACAAGGTTCGCTATTACGTCAGTGGTTCGTATATGAAGCAGGAGGGAACCATTATCGGATCGGAATTCAATCGTCTGTCGGCTCGTGCCAATGTTGATGCAGATCTGAAGTCCTGGCTGAAGATGGGTATTAATGTTGCTTTCTCTGATTCTAATGATGATCTGAAGCTGGCCGATGGTGAAGAAGGCATCATCAACTACTCTCTGACCACTACGCCAAACCTGCCTATCTACGATATGGACGGCAACTACGCCTCCAGTTCTTATGAAGGTTCTTCAAGCCCGAACCCCATTGCATTGGCTTTATTGAACGAAAACAAACTGAACCGTCAGAAGTTGAATGGTAACATCTTCTTCGATGTCAAGTTCTATAAAGATCTGACGTGGCACACAGAATTGGGTTTCGACCTTGGATGGAGCAAGGCAGACCGTTATCGTCCTATTATTAGTCTGGCAACCTATCATCAGAACAATAACACTGCTTCCACTCAGAAGAACTCTAATAAGTTCTGGCAGATTAAGAACTATGTAACATGGACTCACACCTTTGTCGGCAAGCATCATGTGACGGGTATGGTGGGTCAGGAAGCCTGGGAGTCGTCATGGGACTATTTAAGTGCCTCCAATACCGGTCTTCCCAACGATAAGGTTCACAATGTCAAATTAGGAACGGGAAACCCCACTGTTGATTCCGGTTTCGGCGAAGCTTCCATGGCTTCATTCTTCACACGATGGACTTATAGCTACAACGACCGTTACAATGCCACCTATACATACCGCTACGATGGCAGTTCAAACTTCGGTCCGAACAAACGTTGGGCAGGATTCCATTCCTTTGCTGCCAGCTGGCGTTTCAATAATGAAGTCTTTATGAAAGACCTGACTTGGCTCAGCAATGGTAAGCTACGACTCGGATGGGGACAAACCGGTAACTCCAGTATCGGTGCCTATAAGTGGGGCGTGGCTTTGAAGACACAGACCTCAGCACTTGGTTCTGGTAACAGACCTGCAAACATTGCCAACACGGCCATTCAGTGGGAAAGCCAGGAGCAGTTTAATGTAGGACTTGACCTTGGAGTCTTTAACAACCGCGTCAATCTGACCGTCGACTGGTATCGCAAGGAGTCGAAAGACATGCTGATGGGTCTTCAGCTCCCAGCATATATGGGTACCAGCGGCAATAGTTCTTCTGCCCTCGAAGCACCTTCAGGCAACTATGGCACCATCCGCAACACTGGTCTTGAGATAACACTGAACACCCATCCTATCGTTGGTAAGTTTGAATGGGATTCAGAGTTCCAGATCTCATTTAACAAGAACAAACTGGTTGCTTTGAATGATGGAACCGGTAATGCGACCTTGAAAGGCTGGGGCCAATGGGGTGACCAGGAGCCTCAAGTATCGCAGACAGAAGTAGGCGGCTCATTGTTCAGTTTCTATGGTTATGTCTGTGATGGCTACTATACTTCCAAAGAGGATATTGAGAATTCCCCCACACCAGTTCATCCTGGCGTCGACGGTGTCTATGCCAAGAACAGCACTGTATGGGTTGGTGATATCAAGTACAAGGACCTGAGCGGTCCTGACGGTGTGCCCGATGGAAAGATTGATGCATACGACCGTACTGATATCGGTTCGCCTTTACCTAAATTCACCTTCGGTTGGACCAACACTTTCCGCTGGAACAACTTCGACCTGAATATCTTCATCAACGGTTCTTATGGTAACAAGGTCGGTAACTACAACAAGTACAAGCTCACCCACATGAACAACACCTGGATCAACCAGCTCGATGATGTTCTTGGTGCCACCCGTCTGGAGCCCATCGATCCTAACAAGGACTACTCTGCAGGTGTAGACCGTGGTGACGGCCAGTTGATTTGGAATTGGTACGATGATATTAATAATGTACGTATAGCTAATCCCGGTGCATCTCTGCCTCGTATGTCAATGGGCGACCCCAATGACAACGACCGCTGGAGCGACCGTTATATCGAAGATGCAAGCTATATCCGTCTTAAGAACATTTCTTTAGGTTATACATTCCCCAAGAAGATGGTTCGCAGACTCTCGTTGGAGACGCTCCGTGTAAATGTCAACATCCAGAACCTGTTAACTATTACCGGCTATGACGGATACGATCCTGAGGTAGGTACCAGCACCCAGTCCAGCTTCGTTGCCGGACTCGACAATGGTCGTTATCCCTCCCCGACTACCTATTCATTTGGTATTAACGTAACATTCTAAACACTGTAGCATTATGAAATTCATGAATATAAAGACCGTTGCACTTGTTGCGTTCATTGGCTTTGGTCTCACTGCCTGTGAGGACTTCCTGGACAAGCCGACAATCGACAACTATAATGCCGACAATTACTATGGCTCTGATACAGAATGTCTTTCTGGAACATCCTACTTGTACAGTTCTCCATGGAGTGACTTCACACGAAACTTTATCAATGTCGGTGAGGTCTTGTCCGGAAACTACTATCCAGGAACAAGCCCCTACTTGGACTTCTCGCTGAATGGATCTGACTCCGAACTTGGCGCCATGTCGAACTCTTTGTGGTCGGCAGTAGCTCACTGTAACACCGTTTACAACTATATCAAACAGGGAGGTGCTTCAGAAGCCGGCAAAAACCAGACCATGGGCGAATGCCTGGTATGGAAGGCTCTGGCATATTTCTTCCTCGAACGTACCTTTGGTGATATTCCCATCATCCACGACAACACCGCAGAACTTGAATCCGGCAGCTATAACACGGCCGTCAAAGTGAAGAAGGCTGATGTCATGGAGTATATCATCATGACATTGGAAAAGGCCATCGAAATCCTGCCTGAGACCCCCATGCAGGCTGGCCGCATTGACAAGGCTGCCGCAGAAGGTCTCTTGGCCAAGGTTTATCTGACCAAGGCAGGTATCAGCGGTTCTATCAGCACCGACGACCTCAACAAAGCCGTTGAATATGCGCGCCTGTGTCTTGGACATGGCAGTCACTCGCTGATGGCGAATTATGCAGATGTGTTCCGTCTGGCCAACAATATCAATCCTGAGTGTCTGATTTCCTGGCGTTGGAATGCCAACAACAACCAATGGACTGATCAAAGCTTTATGCAGAACGACTATGCACCGAAAGGCATGGGCGATGATGACTGTTGGGGACAATGGAAAGGCATGAGCACGGACTTACAGGAGGCTTTTGGCATCAAGGTCCTGGAACAGACGCCTGACATCTGGCTTAACCATCGCGACGCCCGCCTGAAGGCGACCATGATGCTTCCGGGTTATAAATATGATTACTTCTGGATGGACAAGGGTGGTTTCGACTTCATTCGCTTTGTTTATGATCAGGAATACAACCCCTCTGTTGAAATTGAAAATGACAAGCCGCATCTCGTTTGTCCTACAGGTGCTTATCCTGTTAAGCACATCTATGGCAACAATGCAGACCATACAGCAGGTATTGGTTATCCCGCAGCCCGTATGGCTAACAGCTTGGCTACGCCGCTGTTGCGTGTCGCCGACGTCATGCTGATTCTTGCCGAGGCAAAGGTCATTCTCAGCAGTCCTGGCAATCCTCAGGCTGCCTCTACCACCGATCCAGAGGCACTCAATGCCATCAACGCCGTTCGTCAAAGAGCTGGCCTGACCGCTTTGACCAGCGTATCCTTTGACGATGTTTGGAAAGAGCGTCGTTTAGAGCTGGCCTTTGAGGGTGACAGATGGTACGACTTTGTACGTGTAAGCTATTATAATCCGCAGTTCTGTATCAACGAACTGAAGGCCCAGAAGCGTGACGTGATCGGAAACGGTACACTCAATGAAATCTACGAGAATTATTACAAGACCGGCGACTGGGTTGTTCCTGCCACTGCCAAGTATCCGGAGAATACGACAGCACCTCTTGTAGAGCAGCTCATGCGCGACGATCCCGACTCCGGCAAGAAGTATTTTGCCATTCCGATGACGGAACGCGATGTGGTGTTCAACCCCAATCTCGCAGCAAGTGCAGAAGCTCAGCATGTTGATATTCGTGCTACTTACAGTTACTAAATAATAAAAGGTTTAAGATATGAATAGGATTAAACAATATAGTAAAGGATTGTTGCTGGCAGTTGCTGCCATCAGCACCATGGCGTTGACCTCTTGTAAGGACGAGCCCGACAAGTTTGAGCCAACAGATGGAAAGCCCACTATCAAGTATATTCGCTGTATGTCGTCTGAAATACATAATTGGGATGACGAACCTGACACGCAGTATACTGATGGTCAATTGGTAACCAGCGCAAGCCCTGGTAGCACACTGGCTATCATCGGCGACAATTTGCGCAGCGTTTATGAAATCTGGTTCAATGACCTTAGAGCATCGCTCAATCAAAGTACATTGACAGATAATAGCCTTTTTGTAACCATACCTGGTAAGGTGCCTGGAGAGGTGACCGATAAGATTTACTTCATAACAACAAGTAAAGACACGGTCGCTTATGACTTCAAGGTCGTTATTTCAGCACCTATCGTCAACTCCATCGCCAATGAGTATGCCGCAGCAGGTTCCAGACAGACTCTTAAAGGCAATTATTTCATTGATGATCCTGGAACACCTCTGAGTATTTCTTTCCCAGCGGCTGACGGGTCATTAATACCTGCAAAAGTGATCGATATTGCCCAAGATTTCACGTCTGTCGACATTATTATTCCAGATGGTGCCGTTTCTGGTCCTATCGTAGCCACCTCAGTCTATGGCACCTCGAAGAGTTCATTCTGGTATAAGGACAATCGCGGTCTGCTGTTCGACTTCGATACGCCTAACGGCATTTCGGATGTGGTGCTTGACATGCATGCCTGGAATGGTCATACCATGACTGTGGATGACGGAACAGGTATTTCCGGCAACTACTGGCAGTTTGGTAGCGGAACCTCAAATTGTCCCGGTACTGCAGATAACGGTTGGCCCGACGAGAGCTGGCACTCGTTTGCCTACTGGCCTGGCAACTGGGAAGATCCCGAGACATTCAAGGTTTATCCGCGTCTCTACGACCTGGTAGACATGTCAGACTGGTCGAATATGACCATGAAGTTCGAAATGTTCATCCCTTCCAGCAATCCTTGGACGGGTGGTGCCATGCAGATTGTATTTGCCGGTACTGACAAGACCACATACGGAGCTGGAGGTGTAGATGCATACGGCAATGCCATTCACGTACAGAGCAATGAATATCTGAACGACAAGTCTGTGCCACGCGCCCTGTATCGTCCTTGGACGGCCACCGGTAGTTATGATACTGGTGATGAATGGATTACCGTTTCTCTCCCCCTGGCAGCCTCGTTTGTCTACAGCTACGATGGTACGCTCTGTGGCAGTCCAATGAGCAAGGACTCCTTCGCCAGTCTCTGGATGGCCCTCTATGGTGGTGGTGTCGAAGGAACCGACTGTACGCCCATCATCAAGATCGACAACATCCGTATTGTTCCTAACAAATAATAAAGTATTAAAGGTATGAAAAAGATATATAATGTATTCACCCTGTTAGTGGTAGCCCTCGTCGGGCTATCCCTGACAGCCTGTAGCGAGGATGACTACGATACCAATCCATACAACAAGTCGGGTGTCAACCTGCTTGCATTTGGACCGTCGCCCACCACACGTGCTCAGGAAATCCGCATTACGGGTACCAATCTGAACAGTGTCGACAAGGTGGTATTCCCTGGAGGCACCTTGGAAAGAGCAGGAAAAATCATCAACATCACAGGTGCAGAAGTTGAGAAAGCTGCTTTCAATTCGGTTGACAAAGAGAATATCTACGTCAACATCCCTGATGAGTCTGTTCCTGGAAAGATCCGCCTCATAGCAGGTAGCGACACGATTGTCTCAGTAGGCACGCTCACTTTCCAGGAGCCTATTACAGTGACATCAGTATCCCCCACCACCGGTCTGAACGCAGGTGACGAAATATCGATCAAGGGTGACTATGTCTATAATATCGCAGAAGTGATATTCCCCTCTGGTGTATCAGGAGCGCCTGTCTTGGCCGAGGACTTCACTTATGTGTCACGTCGTGAAATACGCGTGATTGTTCCGTTGGCAGCCGAGTCCGGAACTCTGACATTCAATGATGGCGCAGACTGGGAAGAAGAGTTCAAGACACCATTGGAAGTGGTCACGGCTTCTGTAAGTAGCATAACAGAGAAGACCGACTTCGGACAGCAGATTCAGATTGTCGGTGTCAACCTGCACACGGTTGAGAGCGTCATCTTCCCTGGTGGTGTGACAGCCGACTTTACCGTTTCTGACGATCACACCACGATAACGGCTACCGTTCCCGCAGAGACCAAGTCCGGATCGGTTTCGCTATTACTCTATTCAGGCGATGCTATCACGACAAAGGAAATCAGCGTGCCTACGATTGCCATCACCAGTGTCTCAAAGGAGAAGGATGTCAAGATTGGCGATGTGATTGTGATTACCGGTGAGAACTTCGACCGCATCGAAACCATCACCCTTCCGGGCTATGGCATCCTGGCCGACGATGAGTACACCATCTCTGGAAATACGCTGACATTCACCGTTCCTGAGGGCATGTCAGACGGTAACCTCGAACTCTACCAGAACAGCTTCATCACGGTCACCCAGAAGTTCATGATGTACAGTGAGGCGCCTGAGACCGTTATCTGGGCTGGTAACTTCGAGATTGGAAGCTGGAATGCTGGCATGCAGGAACTGGCTTGGGGCGGCTATGACTGGTCTACTGTTAAGCCCGGACAGGTGCTGACTATCTATCTCAAGCCAAACTGGGTAGAGGGCTGGTCGCAGATCCGCGTCGGTAACGGCTCTTGGGCAGCGTTACCTGGTACGGCCGATGTGAATCCATTGGCAGAAGAGGATACCAAGTTCACGGTGACACTCACACAGGCCATGATCGATGAGATGGTAGCCAATGGCGGTCTCGTCATCTGCGGTGCATGGTTCACCATCACGAAGATCACGCTCTCGGTTCTCGAGGATGTCATCTGGAGCGGCAACTTTGCCTTAGGAAGCTGGGCAGCAGGTCTGGGCGACCTCTCATGGGGTGGCTATGACTGGAGTCAGGTCTCTGCAGGCACAACCCTGAAGCTCTATTACGAGGTTGACCCGTCAGTAGGCTACATCAACATCCGCTTCGGCAATGGCAGTTGGGCTGCCCTGCCTTCCACACTGAGCTGGGGCAGTGATGGTAATGCCTCTCCCGATCCTTCTGAGACAAGTATCAAGACGGTCCTCACTGAGGCTGACATGGATCAGCTGATCAACAGCGGCGGTCTGGTCATTTGCGGTGCTGGTATCATCTGTAAGAAGATCGTTCTTCAATGAGAAAGGTTCTCCTATTAATAATAGTCATCTTCGGCATGGCAACAGTCCATGCCGAAGACTATTATTATCTGACCATCGTTGAGACCGACGGCACCAAGACCTCGCTGACGGCTGTGGGACTGAGCATGACCTTCAGCAGCGACAAACTGACCATCACCAATGCCTATACCGACGAGTCGAAGACCATCTTGCTGAGCCATCTCGCCTCGATGAACTTCTCGAACAATGACGAGACAACCGGTATCCGCTCTATCCAAGCTGATACGGCATTCAGTATCGATGAAGCTGATGCCGTCTATACCCTCCAAGGTCAGAAACTACCTATAGGCGCAACACTTCCGAAAGGCGTCTATCTCATCAGGAAAGGCACGAAAATCCAAAAACTGCAAGTCAGATGAAGAACAGACTCATCTCCCTCATAACTACAGCGCTTTGGGTGGTCAGCATGACGTCCCAGACCATCAGCGTGACCAATGCCGATGGGAGCACGAAGCAGATCAGTGCCGCGACTGCCGGAACCATGACCTACAATCAGGCTGACGGTACGCTCACCATCGGCGGGCAAGCCTATCAGGTCACGAATATCGATATCGACACCGAGAACGCCAATATCGCCACCACTCCTGTAGCCGGTACGACAGAGGCCGCCAGGCGACTCTACCGCTACTTCCGCAACAACTATGGCAAGAAGGTGATATCGAGCGTGATGGCCGACGTGGCCTGGAACAACAAGTGCGCGAATAACATCAAGAAGAATATCTCCGGCAAGTGGCCTGCCATGAACTGCTATGATTTCATTCATATACAGGTGCCCGACGGCAACGGCTGGATTGACTATTCTGATATCACACCTGTGACAGATTGGGCAGATGCCGGCGGCATCGTTCAGCTGATGTGGCACTTCAATGTGCCGAAGAGCGAGGACACCACTGTCGGCACCAACGGCAGCGGTGTGACCTGTTCCCCCGGTGAAACCACCTTTAAGGCCTCGAATGCCTTAGTAAGCGGCACTTGGGAAAACAAGTATTTCTATGCCCAGATGGACCGCGTCATTGCTGTCATCCTGAAACTCCAAGAGGCAGGTATCGCCGCCACCTGGCGTCCCTTCCACGAAGCTGCGGGAAACGCCACCGCCAAGCAACAGGCCAACTGGACCAAGGCGTGGTTCTGGTGGGGCTATGACGGCGCGGAGACGTTCAAGCGTCTTTGGATAGCCATGTATGACTACTTCAAACAGAAAGGTGTCAACAACCTCATCTGGATCTGGACCACCCAAAACTACAACGGCAACAGTGCCAGCTATAACCAGGACACCGACTGGTATCCGGGTGACAACTATTGCGACATGATAGCCCGCGACCTCTACGGCTACACAGCCGCACAGAATGCCCAGGAGTTCAAGGAAATCCAGACTACCTACCCCAACAAGATGGTGGTGCTGGGCGAGTGTGGCTGGGACAGTAATAATAAAACGGGCAAGCCACAGGGCGATATCGTAGAATGCTGGAATGCCGGTGCCAAGTGGGGACACTTCATGGTTTGGTACGACGGCAATGCCGGCAACAAATCTGGCACGATGGTCAGCGATGCCTGGTGGTCGTCGGCGATGAAAAAAGCCAATGCCGACATCGTCATCACCCGTTCGCAGGTAAAATACTAAATAAGTAAAGGGAGCACTTCGGTGCTCCCTTTGCATTTTACATCGTGGCGGTAAGGAAGGTGGCGTTTCCGAAAATATAAAGGATATTCTCGCAGGCGGGGACTAATATGGTCTCGCCCTGCCGGATATGGATGCCATTGATATTGGCTTCGCCCCAGAGACACATCACGATGATAAAAGAGTCGCAGTGGAAGTCTATCTGCTGGGCCACCTGAACAACCACGCGGTGAACCACGAAATAGGGGCAGTTGATCAACTGACTGGTGGGCTTAGTTGAATCATAGGAGGTGCGATACTCCGGCCATACCTGATAGTCGATCGCATCGCGAGCCTGTTCAACATGCAACTCCCGCGGATTGCCATGTGCATCCTTACGTCCGAAGTCATAGACACGGTAGGTGATATCGCTCGTCTGCTGAATCTCCGCCAGGAAGTTACCGGCGCCGATAGCATGCAAGCGTCCTGCAGGAAGGAAATAAAGGTCGCCCTCATGAGCCTCATGGGTAGCCAGAACGTCCTGCATGGGCGAATGGCCATTGACGGGTTCGGTATAGGCCAGCTGCTCATAGTCATCGGGTGTAATGCTCTTCGACAGTCCCGCATAGATTTTTGAGCCGACATCGCTCTTGATGACATACCACATCTCCGTCTTGCCGGCACAACCATGCCGCTCCATAGCCAGTTTATCATCAGGATGCACCTGTACGGAAAGGTCCTGACGGGAGTCGATAAACTTCACCAACAGTGGAAACTTATTGCCGAACTTCTTATAGATTTTCTGCCCGACGAGCAACCCCTTGTACTTGTCGATCAGTTCCACCAGTGTCAGTCCCTCATCGACATCATCAATCAGTCCCCGGTTCACGGCCACACTCTCATGGCCTGGAACTCCGCTGATCTCCCAACTCTCGCCGACATTGGGCTGTGCATTGAAGATCCCCTTGAAGGGCGCAATCTGATAACCGCCCCAGATGGTGGTTTTCAGATAGGGTTCAAATTTATATGGTTTCATGAGCTTTTCGTTGTTGAAATTATTGTTTCTTGTTCTTGGCGATCAGCTTCTTGATGGTCTCCACGCTGGCACTAGTGGTCAGACCATCCTCAGGGGTGTTCATACAGTAGTCCACCAGACGCTCTACGCTTGAGGTAGCCACGTGCATACGGGTATCAGCTGAAGCATAATA
>JAFZCU010000141.1 GCA_017556145.1 Prevotella sp.
AGCGGCTTTCGAGTAGAGACCGAAGCTGTTCTTGTTGGTCCAATACCACTTGATGGCCGGCATCACGGCGAAGTAGTTACGATTGCGCTCGCCCACCTTGTCGTGGCTGCCGCTCCTCTTCTGGATGTCGCTATCCCATTTCGAATACGACACGAAGCCACCGATGGCCAACCTGGGATTGTTCATGTGACGGAAATACTCTACGGAAATCGGGCCCAGGATGAAGCCGTCGTCATACTCTGTGTCGGAGAATATCAAACTGAGGCCTTCGCCGAGACCATCTCCAAATTGAGATGTGCTACCTAAGCCGTAAGACAGACTAAGCTCGTTCTTCAGATCCTCACACTGTGCATTTACACTCATTGCGGTCATTAAGGCGACTGCGACCATCATCATCTTTTTCATGATAGTAATTTTTTAATTGTTATACATTATTTATTATTAAATATTCTATCACCAGATATGTACCCGCTGCTCAGAGCTGCGGTATAATTTATCGCCAGGACGAACGTTGAAGAGATCGTACCATGAGTCGGTGTTGCTGACCACGCCATTGATACGCTCCTGAGGCATCGAGTGCTCATCTCTATTATAATACGTCATGGCGTATTCGCTGGTGTATTTTGCCCTGAAGAACCTGGCGAAGGCGATATAGAACTTGCGCAGCTCTGCATTGAGGCGCTCTCCGCTATAGCCCTGGGCGGTGAAATAGCTTTTGCAGGCATCGAAGGCGATCACAAAGCCTCCCAGGTCGGCAATGTTCTCCGGTGCGCAAAAGGTGCCGTCGCTCATCACGCCGGGTATCATCTCCAGATGATTGTAGCAGTCGTTGAGCATCTCTACGCGGCGGTTATACTCCTGGATATCGGCCTCGCTGGCCCAGATGCTTTCCAAGTCGCCAAGATAGTTGAATTGTGAGCCGCTGGTATCGAAACCATGTGTTATCTCATGGGCCACGACGGCATAGCTGGCAAAGTCCTCAGCCGTCAGCTGGTCACCCTCGGTGGCGATCACCTGCATGAATGGCGGGAAGAGGTTGATGCAGTTGAACATCGGGTCGTAGTTGTCGTTCATGGTCAACGGTGATATGGAGACCATTGACAATAACAGCGAGTGAAACCCTATCTCCTTTGAGGTCTTGCCGAGGTTTGCAAGTCTAAGAGTCGTGAAGGCACGACGGAGTTCCAGGACTTCTTCGACGATGGTCGTTTTCTGGGAAATATCAGGCAGCGCCTCCGTCATCCACTGGTCGGGTGAGCCGATGTTGAAGACCATCGCGTTGAGTTTCTGCAGGGCGTTGGCTTTCGAGCCGGCACTCATCCAAGGGCTGTTCTCTATGCGGTTGGCAAAGGCTGACCGGATAGTCTCGCTGATTTCCGACACCTTCTGTTTGGCAGCGGTCGTGACGTATTTGTCGCAGTAGAGTTTGGTGTATTCATATTTCAGGTACCTTGTCTCGAGATTTTGAAGCACCATTTGGCGCCAGTTTTCATTGCTTAACCTTTTCGGATTGCAATAATTGTCAAAATCCGACAGTTCCCTGACGAAGAACTGTGCAGTCTGACCAAGTGTGGCATTCTGCAAATTCATGAGATATTCATCATATTTCTTATTGAGGCCTGATGTGGGCGACGAAGCGTTGTCGGCAACCACGTAGGCGTATTCGGCATCAATGCCCAGTCCCTCACACATCTTGGCAATCAGAGGCCATGCCTCGGTGCTGGAGCCTCTGGTGGCGGCAGAATTGCCTTTTACGGGTTGCAGACTGGCCTGAAATTGGGGATCCTGTATCATCTTCTGACGGGCTTCAGCAGACTGAGGCACCTCATCGGCCGTATAAAAGACCAGCGTCAACTTGCCTTTCAGGTTTAAGGGTATGATGTTGATTGGCGAGGGGTATCCTTCCTTCATCATCTGTCCGGCCGTGAGCCAGAGTTCTTCCTTTGTCTTACAGTCGGTGAGGCGCTTCGAGGCCTGCTCTATCAGCAACTGGTTCTGAGCGTAGGCTTCTTCATCGGCAACAAGGTCTTTCTTCAGTTTCTGGAACGTAGGCGACACGATTGTCTCCATCTGTTGCATAAACACTGCGTTGACTTCCGAGGGGAAGTAGGCATAGAACTGTTCTGTGACACTTTTCCCGTCGAAGTCCACCGTCTGCTGGGCTATCCATTTGTCGTTGCAGTACAGGTAGAAGTTGTCTCCAGGCAGGTAAGTGTCGGAGAGCGTCTCGTCGATAACGGGTGTGGGGATGTCAGGATTAAAAGGGATGTCTTTCTCGCTACAGGCGGTGAAGCCTATCGACATCAATGTTGCGAACAGAAAGGCAATCACGGCATTCGAAAGCAGGGCGGCACGGCTGACACCATTCTGCACAGCCTTTTCGATAAGCGCCTGGTTACGGCGAATCTCGTGGATGATGACATCGTTCTTCAGTTTGATGTCTTCGTCCTTGCGGTGCATCAGCCAAAGTAGAATGACGATGACTGCCGTCAGCACCGCTACGATGCCAATGAGCATAAGGATGATTGTGGATGTTTGCATAATCTTTGCGCTTTTTCTTTGTATTTGCTTTTTAACTATTACACTGAGTTCATTTCCTGACAACTACGGCGTTGGGGTATTTCTTCGGGTCTAAGACAAACATATTGTCGCTCACGCCATACTTAATCCTCGTCACCGTCATCTTCACGCTGGCGATGCTCACCTTCGTCTCATACTCGTGCAACAGATACTTGTTTTTATCGATTCTTATGATGGACTTCTTGGGTGTCTCCTTATTCAGGGGCTCGGTGAACGTAATCTCATAGTGCTTATCGGTCGTCTTCAACTTCGCCTTCTTATACTTCATGTCCAAGCCCATGTCGATAGCAAACTTGTCCTTCTTTTTCAGGGCACCCTTCGTGATGGTCAGCGTGTCGCGTTCCTCATCGTCAGCGGCTTTCGAGTATCTCCACGTCTGCGTACCGTCGAAGCCCGTCTCATGATAAATTTCGTGGCCCATGACCTTCATCTGGATGACAGAAAACGACTTTTCGCCCTTCATACACATCTTCATCGTACCGTTCATCGACGCAATGACTGCACCCACATGCAACTTCATGTCAAGTTCGTAACCGCCAGAATGGTGATTCTTCTCAGCACACTTCTCAAGAATATCCTTCACCTCAGCAGGAAT
>JAFZCU010000142.1 GCA_017556145.1 Prevotella sp.
CCTGCCTCATAGAAACTCTTCTGGTTGATGATGGTATCAACGGCGATGGCGGTCTTACCCGTCTGACGGTCACCGATGATGAGCTCACGCTGTCCACGTCCGATGGGGATCATCGAGTCGATGGCCTTCAGACCTGTCTGCAGCGGCTCCTTCACGGGCTGACGGTAGATCACACCAGGGGCCTTACGGTCGAGTGGCATCTCGAATGCGTCGCTCAGATCGATATCGCCCTTACCGTCGATAGCCTGTCCCAGCGGATTGATGACGCGGCCCAGCATGTTGTCGTTGACGCGGATAGAGGCGATACGCTTCGTACGCTTCACGACCATACCTTCCTTGATGCCCGATGTAACTCCGAGGAGCACACAACCCACGTTGTCTTCCTCCAAGTTCATCACGATGGCCATCGTGCCGTTTTCAAACTCCAACAGCTCGTTGGCCTCTGCATTGCGGAGTCCGTAGATGCGGGCCACACCGTCGCTGACGGTCAGCACGGTTCCCACCTCATCGAACTTCTCTGCATTGGAGATACCTTTCAGCTGGTCGAGCAGAACCTGGGACACTTCGCTTGGTTTAATCTTATCTGACATTGTTTATTGCTATTTTAGTGAGTTAAGAATTGAGTTGAGTTTCGACTTGACACTTGCATCCATGCGATAGGTATCGTATTCGAGGATGAAGCCGCCGATGATATCGGGGTCCACCTCGGTCTCAAACTCCACAGTTCCATTAGTCTTGCTTTCCACCATCTGGCGCATCTTCAGCTCGGTGGCAGGCGATACGGCAGCGGCAGTAATAAGTCTGCCACGGATGACGTTCTTCTGTTGACGATAAAGCGTGACGTACGAATGGGCGATGAATTGCATCACGTTCTCGCGGTCTTCCTTCAGCACCAGGCTGATGAAGGCCTTGGTCAGTTCGCTGGGCTTCTCGCCGACGGCTGTCAGCAAGAGCGCCTGCTTCGTGTCCTTCGAGAGCATCGGGTTGTCAATCGTCTGCCTCAGCTGCGGCACCTCGGCGTAGCTCTTGGCCAGCGTCTGCATCTCCTTGTAGACGTCGGTCTCGATCTTCGCGTCGGTGGCACTCTTCAGCAGCGCCCTGGCGTAACGAACCGATATGACTCCAATATCCATACGCAATTACCTAATTAACAGAGACTTCATCCAGCATACGGTCGATCAGATCCATCTGCGTCTTATCGTCTTTCAGGTTCTGACGAAGCACCTTCTCGGCAATCTCGACGCTGAGGGTAGCTACTTGCTGACGGATATCGGCGATGGCGGCTTTCTTCTCCTGCTCGATGGCGATGCGGGCATCCTCCATGAGTCGGGCACCTTCCGCACGGGCCTTATCCTGGGCTTTCTCTACGATGGCATCGCGGGTCTCAGCAGCCTCCTTGAGTATCTGAGCCTGCTTCTCGCGTGCCTCCTGCAAGATGGATTCACCTTCTTTCTGTATATTGGCAAGTCGTTCGTTGGCCTCATGCGCCTTGCGCAGCGAGTCGTCGATGAAAGCCTGACGCTCCTTCACCATCGTCGTGATGACAGGAAAGCCCCACTTCCACAGGCTGAACAGCACCACCAGGAACGTGATGGACATCCAGAACAGCAAACCAGTACTCGGAATCAATAAATCCATAGACTGAATGTTTTAACTATTCACTATTAGTTATTCACTTTTTTCTGCTTACAGACACATGAATGCGATCACGGCTGCGAACAGGGCAACACCCTCAATCAGAGCGGCAGCAATAATCATGTTGGTCATCAGCTTGCTGATTACCTCCGGCTGACGGGCCATAGCGTCCATGGCTGAACCGCCAATCTTACCAATACCAATACCTGCGCCAATAGCTGCAAGACCAGCGCCGACAGCAGCGCCTAACTGAGCGACACCTTGAATGTCCATTAATAATGATGTAATCATAATCGTAAAGTTTTAATTTGTTATTTAATTTTTGATACTTAATTGTTTCTTGATAGATTAATGCTCGTGTTCAGGGACAGCTCTTGCCATACCGATGAACACTGATGAGAGCAGGGTGAATACCATGGCCTGGATGAAGCATACCAGACACTCGAGGCACATCATGAAGATACTCATAATGATACTCACGGCACTCATGCTGTAGAATATGCCAGCCGCCATCGTGGCCACGAGGAAGATGATACACGGCATAGCCACCGCGATGGCATGACCGGCCATGATGTTGGCAAAAAGTCGGATCATCAGCGCGAAGGGCTTCGTGAAGATACCCACGAACTCGATCACGGGGATGATGGGAATCGGGGCCTTGAGCCATGTGGGCACATCGGGCCAGAAGATCTCCTTCCAGTAGTGCTTGTTGCCTGAGAACTGCACAATCACGAAAGTGCAGAAGGCGAGGAAGAACGTCACGGCGATATTGCCCGTCACATTTCCAGAGCCTGGCGGGAAGGGAATCAAGCCCATCACATTACACGTGAAGATGAAGAAGAAGCAGGTGAGCAGATAGGGCGTGTATTTCTCGTAGCCCTTCCCTACTCCCGGCTTGATGATCTCATCCACCACGTACATCACGAGCATCTCGACGAAGCCTACGAAGCCACCGGGCGCACCATCCGAGGCCTGACGCTTCTTGTACCAGCGGGCACTCAGCAGGATGCAGGCGAGCAGGATGATGACGTTGATGAACATCACGGCCACCGTCTTGGTGATTGACAAGTCGAGCACGGGCTCACCGTTCTCAACTATCTTGCCAGCGTTGTCACCCTCGGTTGCAATGGCCAGGCCGTAAGGGCCCTGACGCAATCCGTTGGCATCGGCATGGTGCTCGAACTTCGAGGAGCTGAACACATGCCAGCCTGTGGAGCTGTTGACGATGATGGGCAGCGGGATCACCAGCGGCTTCCCTTCTCCGAGGTCGGTCACATGCCATTCGTGTGAGTCCTTGATATGCTCAAGCACCACCTCCTTGGCCGAGAAACCCTCTGCCGCCATCGCAGGCACCAGTGCAAATATCAGCAGTGCCACGCTAAGCAGTCGTAATTTCAATTCATATTTCATATATGCATCATTAATGCCTTAATTTCAGTGTTATCACCATCGTTATCGCGTACATTATTAAAAATATAACGGCGAAATGGATGGCATCTTCTCTATTCTCGGTGAAGAATACGTAGAGCCCGACAATCGTTGCGACGAGCAGCATACGTATCGTTGCCATGATCAGATAGAAGTGGACCAGATGGTCGGGCGAGTGCTTCTTGACAAAGTCATAGCCCTTCACATAGGCCACGCCTAACACGATGAAGAAGAGGGCGGAAAGAACAAGTTCTTTGAACATTGAACATTAGGTCTGACGTTCTACGCAGAGCGACACCTGGTTCTTCTGTACCTCTACAAACCCACCGAGGATAGGCAACTGTTTCCCGTCATACTCCACGATGCCCTTGCCGAGCGTCGAGATGATGGGTGCATGGTCTTTGAGAATCTCGAAGCTGCCCTGCGTACCGGGCACCTTCACACTCTCCACCTCTCCGGTGAATTCTATCCTCTCGGGCGAAACTATCTTCAGCTTTAACATGATTCAATTATTGAACATTGAACATTGACCATTAGCCTTTGGCAGCTTCGAGCAGCCTCTTCGCCTTCTCCTTCGCATCGTCGATCGTACCGACATTGAGGAATGCCTGCTCGGGCAGGTCGTCCACCTCACCGTCGAGAATCGCATTGAAGCCCTTGATGGTATCCTCGATGGGCACCATCACGCCTGGCAGACCAGTGAACTGCGAGGCCACAGAGAAAGGCTGCGACAGGAATCGCTGCACGCGACGCGCACGGTTCACCGTCAGCTTGTCCTCATCAGAGAGCTCATCCATACCGAGGATAGCGATGATATCCTGCAGTTCCTTGTAACGCTGCAGAATCTCCTTCACCCTCTGGGCACAATCGTAGTGTGCCTTGCCTACAATCAGCGGATCAAGAATACGCGAGGTAGAGCCCAGCGGATCCACAGCGGGATAGATACCCAGCTCAGCAATCTTACGATCGAGCACCGTTGTGGCATCCAGATGGGTAAACGTCGTAGCAGGAGCAGGGTCGGTCAAGTCGTCGGCAGGCACATACACAGCCTGTACGGAGGTAATAGAACCTGTCTTCGTCGAAGTGATGCGCTCCTGCATGGTACCCATCTCAGAGGCCAGCGTGGGCTGATAACCTACGGCCGATGGCATACGGCCCAGCAGAGCAGACACCTCAGAACCAGCCTGAGTGAAACGGAAGATGTTGTCGATGAAGAACAGGATATCGGCAGCACCGCCGTCCTTACCGCCACCATCGCGGAAGCCCTCGGCTACCGTCAGTCCTGACAATGCCACAGAAGCACGCGCACCGGGAGGCTCGTTCATCTGGCCATACACCAGTGTAGCCTGGCTCTTCTTCAGCTCCTCGGGGTCTACGAGACTCAGGTCCCATTTTCCCTCGTCCATTGCCTTACGGAACTTCTCACCGTAACGGATCACACCGCTCTCGATCATCTCTCGGATCAGGTCGTTACCCTCACGGGTACGCTCTCCTACACCGGCGAACACCGAGAATCCGTTGTGTCCCTTCGCAATGTTGTTAATCAGCTCCATGATGAGCACCGTCTTACCCACACCGGCACCGCCGAAGAGTCCGATCTTACCACCCTTCATATAGGGCTCCAGCAGGTCGATCACCTTGATACCCGTAGCCAGGATCTCCTTCTTCGTGGAGAGCTCCTCAAACTGCGGTGCCTCGCGGTGGATGGGATAGGCTCCCGTCATGTCGAGTGGGTTCATACCGTCGATAGGCTGTCCGATCACGTTCAGCATTCGACCTTTAATCTGATCGCCGGCAGGCATCACGATCGGTGTGCCCATCGGGATCGCCTCCAGTCCGCGATGCAGACCGTCGGTATTGTCCATAGCCACGCAACGCACCGTATCTTCGCCGATGTGCTGTTGCACCTCGACTACCAGGTCGCGTCCGTCGCCACGGTCAATCTTCAGGGCATCATGGATTTTCGGCAGCACTTTCTCAGCCTCTTGTCCTTCGGTATCGAAGTAGACATCGATGACAGGGCCGATAATCTGCGAAATGTGTCCAGTTAATTGTGACATACGCTGTAAATATTTAAAGTAATAATTCGTTTTAGAATCAAGTCGATTGCAAAGATAGTTAATTTTTTCGGAACAAAAAAACTTTTCGTCGAAAAAATATAAAAATACTTAGTCCTTCAACTCCTCGCAGCTCATGTCTGCCTTAGCAGAAGCACCAATCTTCATACCGGTAACGAGCCAAATGCGCTTCATCGTCATCCATGTAATGAGTAACAATTGCTTCATAAGTTTTAGTATTTCTGATTGCAAAAATCAGTCAAAAGAAATGAGCCGACAAAATACCATCTCATTAAATTTAGTTAATTCATAACTCTCACATCGCAATGATACCGTAAGCATCAACCATAATTATCGCTTCATGATAAGTGATACGCGCCGCTCCAACACTGCCTTTATGCGCACTTATCGCAAACAGAGCATGGACGACTACGATAAAAAGATGACCCTGATGCCTGATATCCATGTCATTCCTTGCCCGTTTTCTATGGTCTATATTTCATTTCTTCAGTTCTTGCAGGCGGGATTTGTAGGCTTTGCGGAGCTTGCGCACGGCCTTGTCACGAATCTGGCGGACCCGCTCGCGCTTCAGGTCCATGTCCTCGGCTATCTCGGCCATCGTCTCGTGCTCCTGATTGATGCCGAAGAAAGCGTTGACTACCCTACTCTCCCGCTGATCGAGCGAGCCCAGGGCATACTCAACGGCATCCTGAATAGCCTCAGAATGGATACGCTCGTCGGCAAAGGGCGCATCCTGGTTGATGAGTACGGAGAGCAGGCTCATATTGGTGCGGTGGCCCAAGGGGGCATCGACAGACGTCGACCTCTGATTCAGACCCCGAGGCGGCTCCGTCTGTTGATCAAGTGCTTTCTCAATCTGCTGACGGATATGTACGACGGCATAATTGACAAATCGTGTGCCCCTGTCGGGGTCGAAGCGCGAGGCCGCCTTCATCAGGCCGATATTACCCTCGCTGACAAGGTCGTCTATCTGAAGGCCCTTGCCCTTGTACTGGTTGGCGATGCTCACCACAAAGCGGAGGTTGGCCTCCACCAATCGGTTCAGCGCACGATTGTCGCCCTGCTGGATCTTCTGGGCAAGCATGCGCTCCTCTTCTGCCGAGAGCAACGACTCGCGGCCTATCTCATCGAGGTATCTGTTCAATCCTGACTCTTCCATGTCTTAACAAATTTCATTTCCTTTAATATACGTGCCTGACGCTTTTGCATATAGGCCGAGGGATACTTACTGGAGAATACCCGAGGGTTGGGCAACGTGGCGGCTATCAGGGCACACTGGCTGCGGTTGAGATCCTTGGCCTGGATGCCGAAGTGCGCTTCTGCCACTGCCGAGGCCCCATAGATACCGTCGCCCATCTCAATTGAATTGAGATACACCTCCATGATGCGCTGCTTGGACCATAGGAGCTCGATGAGGGCTGTGAAGTAGACTTCGAAACCCTTGCGGGTCCAACTGCGCCCTGGCCAGAGAAACACGTTCTTCGCCGTTTGCTGCGAAATGGTGGATGCTCCCAGTCTACGCTTCTCAGGATGCTTGCGGTTACGCTCAGCCGCATGTTCGATGGCCTTGTAATCGAAGCCGTGATGCGTCATGAAGTTGGCATCCTCGCTGGCAATGACGGCTACGGGCAGATGGTCGGAAATCTTGTCGAGCGACACCCAGTGGTGGCTCAGCCTCAACTCCTTGCCCTCGCCCGCCTGCTGCGCCAGACGAATGAACATGAGCGGCGTGAAGTAGACGGGCAGAAAGCGAAGCGCCACCACCGCAAGAATAGTGGAGGCGAAGAAGGCCGCCAGTATCCAGCGAATGGTGACGCGTAGCTTTGTGATGATTCTACTCTTCACTGATTAGTTGGCCTGTGCCTCTGCCTCCTGGATCATCTTCTGGGAAGCATACATGTAAACCTCCACGCGGCGGTTCTGCTTACGGCCCTCAGCAGTAGAGTTGTCAGCAACGGGGTTGGTAGAACCCTGACCTTCAACAGTCTTGATGTTGGTGACACCCTGTGACTTCAGGCTGGTTTCAACAGCCTTAGCACGCTTCTCAGAGAGCGGGTTGTTGATAGCATCAGAACCTGTGCTGTCGGTATGACCGAAGATAGCCACGTCGACATCAGAATTGTTCTTCAGAACCTGGGCAATCTGCTTGATGGTGTTCTGAGAAGAAGTATTCAGAGTAGATGAGTTGGTAGCAAAGAGGATACCAGAATCGAAGGTTACCTTTACAGCGTCGAGGCCGTTGGCATCCTTGACTGACTCTACCTGGGCGTTCTTCACAGCCTCGGCCTCAGCCTTAGCCTTGTCCATCTTCTTACCGATAATAGCACCGGCACCGGCACCTACAGCACCACCAACGGCAGCACCTACAGCTGTGTTACCGGCAATCTTACCTACAATAGCACCGAGCAGTGCACCACCACCAGCACCGATGGCAGCACCCTTCTGCATGTTGTTACAACCAGCCATCACAAGGAAGGCACACATTGAAAGCGCAATCGTCTTAAAACTCTTCATAATCCTTACTATTTTTAAATTAATAAATGAAGTTTTATCACTTTTACGTTGCAAAGATAATTCTTTTATTCGTAATCTGTACATTTTTCCAACTTTTTTTAGTACTTTTGTGCCCAAATTGCAAAACATAAGGTAAAAACAATGGCAAAAGAATTAAAAGATTTAACGAAAAGGGCTGATAATTACAGCCAGTGGTACAACGATCTGGTGGTCAAGGCCGACATGGCTGAGCAGTCTGCCGTTCGCGGATGTATGGTGATCAAGCCCTATGGCTATGCCATCTGGGAGAAAATGCAGCAGCAACTGGACAAGATGTTCAAGGAGACAGGTGCGCAGAACGCCTACTTCCCCCTGCTGATTCCGAAATCGTTCCTCAGCCGTGAGGCAGAGCATGTGGAAGGTTTCGCCAAGGAGTGCGCTGTGGTGACCCACTACCGTCTGAAGGCTACCGAGGACAAGAGTGGCGTCGTTGTCGACCCCGCTGCCAAGCTGGAAGAGGAGCTCATTATCCGTCCGACCTCAGAGACAATCATCTGGAAC
>JAFZCU010000143.1 GCA_017556145.1 Prevotella sp.
GTGAAGAGGCTTGGCGGGTTCTCGTGGGTGCAAAGGTAGTGCTTTTTATTGAATCGACCAAACTTTTTGATGGGAAATTGTTTTTTGAGCGTCGATTTTTTCACATTTTTGAAAGTTAGACATAAAGTGAATGGGTCACGAATTGTTATTTGAGTTTATTTGTTATCGGGGAATATCTCTTCGAGTTTCTTATTGATGTCCTCACCACGTAGTCCTCGGGCGAGGATGGTGCCGTCGGGGGCGAAAAGGAAGATGTAGGGGATGCCGTCAATGCCGTAGAGTTGCAAGACAGGCATTCCCGCATTGAATATCTGAGGATAGGGAATGTTCTGCTCACGGACATATTTGAGGCTGCGCTCCGATTCCTCCAAACTGGCGACACCCACGACTTGCAGCCCCTTGTCCTTGTATTTGCTGTATGCTGCCACGATGTTCGGTATCTCCTCGCGGCAGGGGCCGCACCACGAAGCCCAGAAATCGACGAGCACGTACTGGCCACGACCTACATAGTCGCTGAGTCTTTGCTGTTTGCCGTTGTACTCTGCGGTGAAATCGCGGAACATCGCACCCTCACTCGTGCTGAGTAGAGTCAGCAAGTCTCTCTTCTTGCCTTTGAGTTTTGGCTCCTTGGCTATCACCTCGGCATCAAGCATATCAATCAATTCAATACCCCGACGAGGGAATTGACAGCAGATGTCATCAGCGTATTCAAGCGCGCAAATGACTCCGACTTCATCATTAGGATGGGCTTTCAGAGTGTTGACCACGAAGCTGTCTTCACGGGCAATCATAGCCATCGTGTCTATCGGCTTGCCGCTGCTCATGATGTCTGTCATTTCTTTTTTTAACCGCAGCCAGTCCTCTTCCATCTGGTTCATGTCATCGGCCAAAGGGTTGCCCGACTGTCGGACTACAGCATCGTCGAGAGTTCCGTTGATTTTTGTCGCTCCGTCGGTCAGTAAAATGTGTATGAGTTGTATTGAAAGCGTCTTGTTAAATGCAGTTACCGTGACGGGTTCAAGCAGTGTTCCCTCCATTGGGACGATGTTTCCGTTTACGATATAGAGCGTATCAATAGTTTTACTGAGGATATTGCCGTCTTCTTCGAAGCCTCTATTCTCAATAACGCTGAGCGTGTCGGTCACATCTGGACGACCGATGTTTCCTTCCAATCGATAATGAATCTGTCCCTGTCCCGTCATTGCGACGAGTGCGAGCAGTGTGGTGATGATGGACTTCTTGTTCATATTCGTTTATTTGAGTGAAATATTGCGGATGACAAATGCACCTACGCCATTGCCCTCCTTGAAGTCGAAGGTTTCGGGAATGTTCTCGAACGGCTCGAAGGTAAGGGTGAAGTCAATATAACTCAGGTCACTCAGGAAATATTCTGTGGAATCTGTTGCTTTCACGGTGGTATAGTTGTTCTCGTCAAGCGTGATGCCATCGGCTGCTGTCACTTTATATTTCTTGCCGTTGGCCTCAAGATAGGAATCTTTGACAATGCGGAAACCGTATTCCTTATGGCTATAATAGCGGAAACCGACGGTGGTGCCGTTGGTATTGGCTTCAACTTTCCGAATGGACAACTCGAAATTGGCACTATTGTCTTGCTTAATGCTGAGTCCATTGATAGCATCGGCCAAACCTAAGAACATTCCAGTATAATAACCCGCTTTCTTCATCACGATTCGCTTATCGGGTGAAATCAGGACATAATAAGGCACAGACCCTTCATCGCAATATCTGCTGCTTATGCTGCTTCCCATCTTGCCGTCGTTCCAGTTTTTCCAAACGATGCGCTTACTGAAGTCGCTATTCTTCCATGAGGGGATCTTGTCTTCATTGATGCCGACGATTTCCAGTTTATCCTTCATTCGTTTATAAACCTCCCTCATCTCTGGTTCAGCCATCCGGCACGGGCCGCATCCGATGCCCCAGAGATCAAGCAGCAGGTATCGGCCATCCGTCATGCCTTCAAGGAGGTGATGGGTGTTGCCCTGCATGTCGAAGAGTTCGGCATCGACGGCCTTGTCGCCTACCTGCAGGACTTGCGGAGGATAAATATAGGTATGTATCTCTGCCAATTCGGCTTCAAAACCTTTCGGTGCACGGGCCAAAAAAGACTTCTCCAGATCCTTCAACTGCTCCACGTATGGGAAGTCTTTCATGTTTATCAGCATCCTGGATATGCGCCACAAAACATTTAAAGACGCAGCATCCACAGGCAGTGAGGACAGGATGTCCATCTGCTGCTTCGTTAACTCCATGCTGATAGAGTCTAACTTAACCCTATCTCTGTTCTCTACAATTTGAATAAGTTCCTTTATCACGTCACGACAATGCTCCGTGACGCGGTTCAGCGTCTGCTGCTCTGGAATCGGACTTTCCACTTTCCAAAGAGGATAGATACAGTCTGTACCCGTCAGTTTAATAGTCACATCAGGCTTCATCATAAGGGAGAATGAGAAATTGGGACAACCTTCGCCCACTAAAGAGAGAAAACCGCTGGAGAGTTCTTCAACGGGTAGAGTAAAGGCAAAACGCCCGCTTTGGACGGTGTCTACAACAGATCCGCTAATACCAATACCGGCAAGTACCAACGTGCCGTCCTTCAATGTGGGTGAATAACCTGTGACAGTTGCTGTCTTTGTCTGGGCCAGTCCCGCCATTGTGACGAGGGCAAGCATCATCGTAATAATACTTTTCTTCATATTCATTTCGTTTTTATTTGTGGAATTTCACTCCGATAATATAGTAATGAGGCGAGTGTTTAAAGTATTCGTTGGTATCAGTTCCCTCCGTCAGTTCCTGCTCTCCACAGAAACGGCATGTCTTATACTCGGAATCCCACCAAAAAGAACCATAAAGGGCTAGAGGAATAAAAGTGTCAAGTGATAACGCTGATATATGGTATGGAATTTTTTCGTAGAGGAATAGGGTTTGAGGTGCATCGGGAACAGGTTTTAGAATCAGTTCCCTTGATGAGACCTTTTGCTGCTCAGAGCGTATAGTGACAGTTTCAATTGAATCTGTCGTCCGAATAGGAGAAAAACCAAGGGAAATATTCTTTGACATACTGAACCCATCCATTTTTATCTCGTTAATCATCTGCTGTTGAACGTATTCCTGTATGACGATGGTGTAGCCTGAAGCGGAATTCATCAAGGAGGATATGCCGTAGGTTAATACTGCATCATCTTGCACCTTCTTCTGTTCCTGAGCGTCTTTTGGCATCGCTTCAACACTCTTCACTTCATTCTCCTGCCTGGTCAATATAATAGTGACGAGCATTATCGCTACGAGGGCGAGCAGGATGGTGATGATGGTTTTCTTGTTCATATCCTTTTCGTTTTATGTTATACCTTTTTATTATATACGACGTTTTCGTGGAAATATCCCGTTCGGGGCATTCACGTCATGCTGTAACCGCCTCCGAGAGTCATTCCGAGCCACAAAGTTACAAAAAGTCCCACGAAAAAGCCCCCGACAAGACCGAAAAAATGTCTGCCGAGGTGAAAGTCTGAACAAATGTTCAGGGGTTTTGTGAATATTTGGAAGAGAAGGGTTACGAAACGGCGGTTATTGCCACAAAGGCTCGCTCTCCCATCCGCGAGGGAAGCCCATGGCGGTGACGTCGATGGACGGGTAAGCGGCGAGCAGGGCATCGACCTTCGCCTTCATGTCGTTGTTGGGCGAAATGATGTTGAGGAAATATTTGATGATGCAAAGGCTGAAATA
>JAFZCU010000144.1 GCA_017556145.1 Prevotella sp.
CTTCCTCCACCACTCTTGAAAGCAGTTCTTTTGCTATTCCCTTGCGTCTGTAGTCAGGATCAGTAAACATACTCGACAAAAGGCCTATCTTTCCGCTGGGACAGCCAAAATACGGTGGTTTCTCCACAAAAGACATGCCGCTCGTTCCCACTATCTTTTCACCATCCATCGCAATCCATGATACGAAAGAACCATCTTTCATATGTCTAACATAATAGTCCCTCAATGCTGGAGCAAGATCGACATCTTCAGTTGCACCTTCCTCAAGAAGCTGGTTAATGCGCATCTGAATAAATGTATCGATTTTGTCCTCAGTCAATTTTTGATAGATTATATTACTATTATCCATTCCGTTATTATCACTTATGTTGTATGGATAGTGGCTTCATCTTCTATTCAACAGCGGCGACCACTTCAATTTCAACCAAGGCGCCCTTCGGCAAGGTCTTGACGGCAACGGCAGAGCGGGCGGGATAAGGTTCCGTGAAAAACTCTGCATAGACGGCGTTCATATCGGCAAAGTCGTTCATGTCGGCCATGAATACGGTGGTCTTTACGACGTTGCTCATACTGAGACCTGCCTCTTCTAAGATGGCCTTGACGTTGGTGAGCGACTGGTGGGTCTGTTCCTTGATTCCACCCTCTACAAATGCTCCTGTTGAAGGGTCAATGGGAATCTGACCTGAAGTATAGACGAGATTTGCGACTTGGATGGCCTGGCTATAAGGCCCGATGGCAGCAGGTGCCTTCTTTGTACTAATCACTTTCATATCATTATTCAACTATTGTTATTTTTGGTGCAAATATAGCGATCATTCTCAGCTTCACCCCATCCGGTATTCCTTCGGACTCATACCACTCAGACGAGAGAAAAACTTGCTGAACGAGGGGGTATCGGCAAAGTGGAGGTGGTCGGCTATCTGGCTGATGCTCAGTTGGGAGGTTTGCAACAGGAAGGAGGCCTCCATCAGTAGCATCTGATTGATATAGTCGACAACGGTGCGGCCAGTGACCTGACGGACCACGCGGGAGAGATAAACGGGAGAGATATGGAGCTGGTCGGCGTAGAACGGGATGTCGTGGTGCTGGGCAAAGTGGCTTGGCAGCAGACGGATGAAGCCGATGAAGATTTCCTCCACACGCTGGGGCGTCTGGCGGTGTATGATGGCACGCTGCTGGGCGTTTTGCAGGTCGAGCAGGAAGATGGAATAGAGCATGCGCAACACCTCGCCTTTATAAATATGGTCGGAATGCAGGTAGCCGATGATTTCGCGCATCTTCACAGACAGATGCTGTGCGGCATCCGGAGGTAGCGACTGTTTGGGCTCATGCAGCTGTACAATAAACAGATTGGCCAGATGTACGAGGTCGTGAACGGATGGTGCCTCGATGGTGACATGCTCATCGGCCATCAGGCAAAGGCCGTGGAAATCGTCGGAAGTGGCGATGACATCGACTGGGAGGCCCGGCGAATAGGTGTACAGGTCGTTGGGGTGCAGCGTCAGATCGCGCCCATTGTAGTGAATCGTCATCCACCCTTTGTCAACCAACATAAAGGCGAAGCAGGAAACGAATCCACGCAACAGGTTGCTACGAAGGATTTTCGCCCTGTCTGTTTCCAAGCAGTACATCCCGCTGTCCCAGCCTTTTTCGGGCAAGTCGTCGCCTACAAATATTGGCAGATATTCATTCAACGTGTACATATCGGGGGCAAAGGTACAAAATAAAGTGAAAAGTTTCACTATTTTTGCACAATTTTTGAACCTCATTTTCGAAACTTTTATGTATCTTTGCAGCGTGATTCCATCACACCAGAAATTTGAAACTAATAACAAAAAAACAATGAATACAAGAACGATTTTACTACAAATGGCCTTGATGGCAATCATGCCAGTCACAGCTCAACAATACCGGATTCCCGTAAGCGAAACACATGAGCAGATGCAGACGGGTAAGTATCAACCCACATGGGAATCGCTGGAGACCCACCAGACGCCGGAGTGGTTCCGTGATGCCAAGTTCGGTATCTGGGCCCACTGGGGACCACAGTGCGTAGAAGGTAGTGGCGACTGGATGGCTCGCGAAATGTATATGGAGGGTAACCGCCGCTACAAGTACCACGTTGAGCACTACGGCCATCCGTCGGAGTTCGGTTTCAAGGACATACTTCCGCTATTCAAGGCTGAGAAATGGAACCCGGAGGCACTGCTGGAGAAATACAAGCGCTGCGGTGCCCAATACTTCTTCGCTTTAGGCAACCACCACGACAACTACGACCTGTGGGATTCAAAGTACCAGCCATGGAACTCGCAGAACATTGGTCCGAAGAGAGATGTTCTTGACGAATGGGCCAAGGCCGCCAAGAATGTAGGGCTGCCGCTGGGCATCTCGTTCCATGCCGACCATGCGTGGACGTGGTACGAGCCGTCGCAGCGCTATGACCTGGAAGGAGAGAAGGCTGGTGTGTATTACGATGGAAACCTGACTAAGGAAGACGGCAAAGGCAAGTGGTGGGAAGGTCTCGACCCTCAGATGCTCTACCAGCAGCACCATCCTATGAGCAAGGGCTCATGGGACAACGGTGCTATTCATGGTCAGTGGGACTGGAGCCATGGTGCCTGTCCTCCGTCACAGGAGTTTGTTACTAACTTCTACGACCGCACGCTTGATGCCATCAACCGCTATCAGCCCGACCTCATCTATTTCGATGTTACGGTACTCCCCTTCTACCCTATCAGCGATTGTGGCATGAAGATAGCTGCCCACATGTATAACAAGAATTCGCGTGGAATCGTCTTCGGAAAGATTCTCAGCGACGACCAGCGAAAAGCCCTGACATGGGACGTGGAGCGCGGGGCACCAAACGAGATTATCCCCGAGCCTTGGCAGACGTGCAACTGTATCGGTGGCTGGCACTACGATACAGGCATCTATGAGAACGGACGCTATAAGAGTGCCGCCACCGTGATTAAGCAGTTGGTAGACATTGTCTCGAAAAACGGCAACCTGCTGCTCTCTGTTCCTCTGCGTGCCGACGGTACTTACGACGAGAAGGAGGCCGCGATTCTCGACGATCTGGAGGCTTGGATGACTATGAATGGCGAGAGCATCTTCGGAACCCGTCCGTGGGTGAAGTTCGGTGAGGGTCCCGTGGCCGAGAAGGACATCAAGATCAATGCCCAGGGCTTCAATGACGGACAGTTCGCCAATATGGATGCCCGCGACATCCGCTTCAACCAGACGAAGAAGCACCTCTACGTCACCGCCATGGGTTGGCCTGAGGATGGCCGCCTCATCATCAAGTCGCTGGCCAAGGGCAACAAGGACTTCAAGCGCGGCATCAGTAGCGTCACTCTGCTCGGTTACGGTAAGCTGAAGGCCCGCCAGACAGCAGAAGGTCTGGAGGTCAGTCTGCCACAGCCCTGCAACAAGATTGCACCCGTTCTGAAAATAGCAAAATAGAAATGACAGAAGGATATCATGTAAAAGAGTACGGACAGCCCGTCAAGCGCTATGTCCAGACCATGGATCTGAAAGATGATCCTGAATTGATTGCAGAGTACAAGCGACGCCATAGTCAGGAGGAAGCATGGCCGGAAATCCGGGCTGGCATCCGAGAGGTCGGCATTCTCGACATGCAGATCTTTATTCTCGGCACGCGGTTGGTGATGATCGTGGAAACACCTATGGACTTCGAATGGGATCGTGCAATGGCCCGTCTTGCCACATTACCCCGTCAGCAGGAGTGGGAAGACTACATGGCCATCTTCCAACAATGTGCCGAAGGCGCTACCAGCGATGAGAAATGGCAGATGATGGAGCGCATGTTTTATCTGTATGAAAATGGTGTTTAACCCTTTGTATCGGAAAGGGACATTTGTTATTTTATGGCATCCTGTACAACTAATCCTGCGAGCATGAAACCAAAGATCGCAGTAACGTGAACAAGCGTGCCGTTGATCTGGGCTTTCGATGAGCAAGTGGCATCGTGGCCTTTATTCTCTAAAAGCTCATCAGAGTAGACGCACTGGAATTTGCGCTTGGGGTACTGGCCATCGCGTTTGAACCGCTTACGGAGGGCCCGGGCCAAGGGATCGCCCTGCACCTTCCAGAACTCAGTTATCTTTATGCGTGTGGGGTCGAGTTTCAGGGCAGCGCCCATCGATGAGAAGAACTTTGCTTGGGTCTGTGTCGCCATCAGGATAAGCAACGTCTTATCCTTTAGCGAGTCGATGGCATCAATTATATAATCATAACTGCCTATATCGAAGCTTTCTGCCGTCTCGGCAGTAAATACCTGTTGAAGCGCATTAATCTCTGCTGAGGGATTAATGCTTAGCAGTCGTTCCTTCAGCGCATCCACTTTCACCTGACCAACCGTCTTTGAAGTGGCCATCAGCTGGCGGTTGATATTTGTGATACACACACGGTCGGAATCGACAATCGTCAGATGACTGATGCCGCTTCGCACCAAACTCTCCGCACACCACGAGCCAACACCTCCGACGCCGAAGATGATCACACGCTTCTCAGCGATGCGGTTCATCGCCTCGTCGCCCAACAGTAGTTCCGACCTACGGAATATGGCTTGTATTCCCATCATTCAAATTTTGGATGCAAAGTTACTAAACTTTGTGCTTTTACTTGCAGTTTTCGGGCAAAATATGTATCTTTGCACCAAAATAGTAAAAACCTATGCTACAGATTCGCTGCAAAAACAACAATGTGACGAAGAGTTTCCCCGAGGGAACCTCTTTGCTGGATGTCTATCAGCAGTTTGCCGACGAGATACAACTCCCCTTCCCCGTCGTCTCGGCAAAAGTGAATAACGTGTCACAGGGACTGAAGTTCCGCGTGTTCCAGAACCGCGACGTGGAGTTCCTCGATGCCAGCGAGGGCAGCGGACACCGCGTGTATGTGCGCTCGCTCAGCTTCGTGCTCTACAAGGCCACGCAGGACGTGTTCCCGGGCTCAAAACTCTTCATCGAGCACTCGCTCTGTCGCGGCTACTACTGCAACTTCAAGAAGCGCTCCAACGAACCGCTCTCTGATGCCGATGTCGACAGCATCCGCCAACGCATGCAGGAGATTATCGACCTTGATATGCCTTTCCGTCGTACGCAGGCCACCAACGAAGAGACGATCCGCGTGTTCACCGAGCGTGGCTTTGTCGACAAGGTGAAGCTGCTGGAGACCAGCGGACAGATCTATAGCGACTATTACACGCTGGGCGACACTGTAGACTATTATTACGGCCCTTTGGTGCCCAGTGCGGGCTATCTGAAGGTGTGGGGACTGGAACGCTATGAGGACGGCCTGCTGCTGCGGGTGCCCGACTGGTACAACCCGCTGAAACTGGCAGAGAAGGTAGACCAGCCCAAGACTTTCGGAATGTTCGCTGAGAAGACACGCTGGGACATCATCATGCGGCTGTCGAATGCGGGTGATGTGAACAAGGCCATCAAGCGCGGGTATGCCTCGGAGCTGATACAGGTGTCGGAGGCCCTGCAAGAGAAGAAGATCGTACAGATAGCCGAGGAGATAGAGCGGCGCTTCCACCGCGAGGAGAACCCCGTACGCATCGTACTCATCACCGGCCCCTCCAGTTCAGGAAAGACCACCTTCTGCAAACGTCTGTCGGTGCAGCTGCTGGCTTGCGGTCTGAGGCCCGTCTCGTTCTCCACAGACGACTATTTCGTGAACCGCACCGACACACCCAAGCTGCCCAATGGCGACTACGACTTCGACAACATCGAGACGGTGGAATACGCACTGCTCGAAGACCATCTGCTGCGACTGATGCAAGGCGAGAAAGTAGAGATTCCGGAATACAACTTCGTTACGGGTAAACGTGAATACAACGGCAAAAAACTGAAGCTGTCGGGCGACACGGTGCTCATCATCGAGGGCATCCACGCCCTGAACCCGCTGCTGACGAAGAAGATACCCGACAACCTAAAGTACAAGATCTATATCTCCGCCCTCACCAGCATCTCACTCGACGACCACAACTGGATTCCCACCCGCGACAACCGACTGCTGCGCCGCATCATCCGCGACTACAACAAGGGTGCCTTTACCGCCCAGCAGACCATCAGCCAGTGGAAGAACGTCTGCCTGGCCGAAGACCAGTGGATTTTCCCCTATCAGGAGACTGCCGACGTGATGTTCAATTCGGCCCTCAACATCGAGTTTGCCGTGCTGCGCACCCATGCGGAGATCATTCTTGCCTCGGTGCCGAGCAACTGTCCGGAATACGCCGAGGCCCATCGCCTGCTGAAGTTCATCCACTATTTCCTCCCCATCAGCGACAAGGAAATACCGCCCACGAGCATCATGCGCGAGTTCGTAGGCGGCAGCAGTTTCAAGGAATCAAAGTTCTAATTCTTTATCAGTCGCACCTCATAGATCTCACCAATCTGCTTGCGCGGCTTGGCGACGAACTTCACGCGTACCTGCGTCTTGCCCTTGAGCAGTTCTTCGGGCACAGGATAGGTCTCGTATTTGAATTCTGAGATGCGGTACTTGCCCGTGTTGTTGACTTCCTTCACCAGCACGTCGTCGACGAAGATCTCAAACTCGTGGGTCTTCCACTCGCCCACGCCCCAGTATTTCAGACGCAGTGAGAGGTCGGTCTGCCCGCCTGTCTGCATCAGGTAGCTGAAGTAATGGCCGTCGCGAGCGTCACGATAGAAGACATCGTTGTTATTGCCCACCTGCGAACGGTCGGTCTCCATCTTATGGTCGGTCTCGGGCTGCTGCTCACCTGGCTGCACCTTATCAACCGTGCGGGCTTCCAAAGCCTGACGCTCCTGCTCGGCCTTGGCCAAATTGTCAAGATAGCTCTTATAACTATCCTCCGAGAGAGCGAGCCAGTACATCATATAACGGCTGTCGTGGATCTCGAAGAAGGGCTGTATCTCGTTCCGGATACCATTCTCCATCTTCGTATGAAGGGTAAAGTGCAGCGGTTTGCCTACGATGGGTTGCAACTGGTTGGCGATGCCCTCGATATCATTATTAATCAGGATGGGAGCCTGGTCGATGGGCAATTTCTTGCCGCTGGCATACTGTCCGAAGCGGCTGTCATCGGCCACGAGGTGGGCCAGATCCTCCGTTCCCGTCTTCATGCCGAGGAGGATAGGACCGTGCATCAGAGCGATGTACTGGGGCTCGTTCGGCAGGTATTTGATGCTATTGTGCATGGGGAAAGTGATGTCGACGACATCACCCTTCTTCCACTTGCGATCGATGACAACATACGATGAAGGGCCCGTGACGACTTTAACGGGCTGTCCGTTTACCTTTACCTCGAACTGTCCGGGCTTTACCCATCCCGGATAGCGGACGAGCAGCGGGAACTGGCCCTTGCCATTTACGATGGTGATGCGGCTCGATTCGCCGTAAGGGAAGGCTGTCTCCTGACGCAAGGTGAGGCCCTTCTCCTTCCAGTTCAACTCAGAGGCCACGAAGAGGTTCACATAAAGGGCATCGCCCACGTGGGTATAAATGAACTGGCCGTATTTGCCGTGATTCTCCATACCGGTGCCCACGCAGCACCACATGGCCTCGTTGGGAGCCGAGTAGTTGCGATAGTGACGGGGACGGGCTGGCGTGAAGTACACATAGCCGCCATGTCCAGGATGCTGTGAGGAGAGGATATGGTTGAACGTCGCCAGTTCGTAATAATCGGCATAGCGGGCCTCGGGGTTACGGCGGTGCATATCCTCAGTCAGTTTCAGCATGTTGTTGGTGTTGCAGGTCTCCGGACCGTCGATGTCGTTGATGAAGTCCATACAAGCCTCCTTGCTGGGGAAGTGTTCACGACGCGAGTTGCCGCCAAAGGCCAGCGAACGCTCACCCGTGACGATATCCCAGAAGAAGTCGGCAGCATGGTGATAGCTCTCATCGCCTGAGAGTTCGCTGATACGCTCGAAACCCACCACTTTTGGCACCTGCGTATTGGCATGCATATTGTCGAGATTATCCAGACGCTGCGACATCGGGGTGAGCAGTCGTCGATGGGAGAAACGCTTGGCAACAGTCAGATACTTCGGATCCTTCGTAATGGCATAGGCATCCACCAGCACCTCGTTCATACCGCCGTGCTCATTGCCCAGCATCGATTCCATCTGGGCATCCGAGAGCCCAGCCGTCAAGTCGATGGCCCAGTCGCAGAAGCCTAAGAAGAGCTGCTTGGCTTGTTCATTGCCACAATACACCCACGCATCGCGCAGGCCCGCATACATCTTATGAAGATTATAGAAGGGTGCCCACGAGCCGAAGTACACACCGAAGTCGCCTTTCTTGAAGGTGCTCCAGATACGCTCGCTGTTGGGCATACCACCCACGTAACCCTTTCCCCAATCGGGATGGTTCTTCACGTTGGCATCGGCACAGGCCTGCAGTTCGCTGATCATATATTCCATGCGCTGACGACACTCTGCATTGCCTGTGGCGGCATTCATGGCCATCGCCGTCAGATAGTGGCCTCCCACGTGACCGTCGAGACCATCCCAGTTAGGATAGGTCTTCTTTTTCGGGGTCAGTCCTGCCTCCTTGAGATAGGGAGCCAGCAAGCGGTCGCAGTCGTACTGCAACAGCGTCTGGATGTTCAGGTCGCGAGCCTTCTTCAACGGACCGTCGAGCAGGGTGACATCCCCAAGGGGAAACTCATCGGCATAGAGCCGATCCTGGGCTTGGATGCTGCCCACAGTCACGAGCAACATCATTGAAAGATAAAGTCGAATTCGTTTCATTAAACTATAAACTATAAACTCAAAACTCATTTTGTTGCAAAGGTAATTCTTTTTTTATGTTTCTTTTGTTCTTATGTCTAAAAAAATATGTAATTTTGCCACCAGTAATCAAAAACAAAACATTATGAAACGAATCTACACTATTGTCTGCCTCTTTGCACTCTGTGCAGGCACTGCTTTCGCCCAAAGCGGGTATCCCTATACCCAAGTTCCTTTCACAGCTGTCAAGATTGCACCCTACACGTTCTGGGGCGACCGTATCCAGGCAGCACGTGAGGTGACCATCCCCCTGGCATTCTCGAAATGCGAGAGTGAGCACCGCTATAAGAACTTCGAAATGGCAGCCTATACCCTCCAGCATCCGGGACATCCCGGCTTGGAAACGCCGGAGTGGAACGTTGCCAGGTTCATGGGCTTCTCGTTTGATGATACCGACGTGTATAAGACGATTGAGGGGGCCAGCTATGTACTGCAAACTTATCCAGACGCCAAGTTGAAGGCCTATATCGACTCAGTGCTCGATGTGGTGGCGGCTGCCCAGGAGCCAGACGGCTATCTCTACACCGCCCGCACCATCAATCCCAAGCACCCCCACGGCTGGGCGGCGGATAAGCGCTGGGCTGCGGAGGAGCATGCAAGCCATGAGTTGTATAACCTCGGTCACATGGTGGATGCCGCCTGTGCCCACTATCAGGCTACCGGTTCCACGAAGTTCCTCGACATTGCCAGACGCTATGCCGACTGCGTGGTCCGTGAGGTGGGTCCTAATCCCGGACAGGCTTGTGTGGTGCCTGGTCACCAGATTGCTGAGATGGCGCTCGCCCGTCTGTATGTGTTGACTGGTGAGAAGAAATACTTGGATGAAGCCAAGTTCCTGCTCGACTATCGTGGCAAGACACCCCACAAGGATGTTTACTCGCAGAGTGACAAGCCCGTGGTGGATCAGACGGAGGCGTGGGGACATGCCGTCCGTGCAGGTTATATGTATGCGGGTATGGCCGATGTGGCTGCCCTCACCCAGGACTCCGGCTATATCAAGGCCATCGACACCATCTATGAGAATATCGTCTCACGCAAGTACTATCTCACAGGTGGCGTAGGCGCTCGTCATGGCGGTGAAGCCTTCGGTGCCGACTACGAGCTGCCCAACCTGACAGCCTATAACGAGACTTGCGCCGCCATCGCGATGGTGTATCTCTTTGAAAGGATGTTTCTGTTGCATGGCGATGCGAAATACATTGATTGTCTCGAACGTACGCTGTATAACGGAGTCATCAGTGGCATGAGCGTCGATGGTGGAAAGTTCTTCTATCCCAACCCGCTGTCGAGCGACGGGCGCTACCGTTTCAATGCCGACGGCACGATGACCCGCCAGCCTTGGTTCGGCTGTGCCTGCTGCCCCTCGAACCTCTGCCGCTTTATCCCCTCAATGCCAGGCTATATCTATGGCGTCCGCGATAACGATCTCTACGTGAACCTCTTTGCTGCCAACACCGCCACGATTGCCGTTGGTGGCAAGAAAGTAACCTTGGAGCAGACCACTCAGTATCCTTGGGACGGTGACATCGCCATCAAGGTGCTCCAGAACAAAGCCAAGGCGTTTAACATGATGATCCGCATTCCCGGTTGGGTGCAGAGCCGTGTAGTGCCCAGCGACCTCTATGCCTATAACGACGATATCTTCAGCACCTACGAAATCACTGTGAATGGTCAGCGTGTGGATGGAGAGCTGGAGAACGGCTATATGGTTATCAACCGCACCTGGAAGAAAGGCGATGTGGTGCGCATCCATTTCGACATGCCAGTACGTACCGTTGTTGCCAGTCCTCGGGTAACTGACGATCGCGGACGCATCGCCGTAGAGCGCGGACCATTGGTCTACTGTGCTGAATGGGCAGATAATGGAGACATCAATCCTCACCATCTGCTGCTCTCTCGCAAGCCTCAGTTCGACGTGCAGCCTGCCTATGGCATTGAGAACAAAGAGGGCGATGGCAAATCCTTCAATGTCACTGCCATCATAGCACAAGCTCAGGAGGCTTCCCTCTCTGAGGATGGCAGGCTCGCTGCGAAGGATGTTACTGTGAAACTGATTCCCTATTACGCGTGGAACCATCGTGGCGCAGGCAAGATGGATGTGTGGCTCGCCCGAAGCCTCAGCGGTCTTGAAGACTGATTACCGCTGGTGATTTCACCGATCGTGACGGATGACCTGATGCCGCTGGTAATCGTAGAGTGTCAGACGGCGCAGGTGGTAGTAGGCCAGCCAGTAGTTCTGGAGTGAGGCAATCTGATTCTGCCGTGCTGTCTGCCAATGGCTTTGAGCCAGACTGAGGTCATAGGCATTGGCCTGGGCACGAATAAAGCGTTGCAGTGTCTGGGCATAGGCATCCTCGGCAATTGTAAGCGCCTGTCGGGAGGTCTCGACAATATTCTGCCGCTCATTGAAATCACTAACCGTAAGCACTACATCCAGTTCCGTATCACGCGCTGACTCCTGTTCGGCAGTCTCTGCGGCCTCCACGGTGCTGCGGGCAGCCAGCCAGGCATTCTTCCGCTTCCCCCAGTCCTTCAGGGGCACGGAGAGAGTG
Source organism: Prevotella sp. (assembly GCA_017556145.1). Taxonomy (GTDB): domain Bacteria; phylum Bacteroidota; class Bacteroidia; order Bacteroidales; family Bacteroidaceae; genus Prevotella. Next base: position 11,351 of record JAFZCU010000144.1, read on the forward strand.
ACGGTGGCCATATCCTGACTCAAAAGATGGCTATAAGCATCGCCGAAGCGGTCGGCCACCTGGTTCAGACCGATCGAGGCATCGAGACTCATGCTCAGGTTCTTTTCCACACGGGCCTTCTCGGCATTGCGACGGGCCTCGGCAGTCACCTGCCGGCTTTCCAGATACTGCGGATTATTCTCACGGGCAAACTGGATGGCCTCGGCCACATCGACATGCAAATTCTGTACCACATTGGGAATCACCAGTTCGATATCCGTCTGCCTGTCCATACCAAGATAGGTGACCAGTTCCTGCACAGCCCTTTGTCGGGCAATGCGGGCATTGGCAAGCGTGGTACGGGCATTGGTCTTCTGCAGCTCAAGGATGCTCAGTTCGGCCTTGGGAATGCTGGCAATCTTATAGCGCCGTTCAGCGATGGCATAGATGGTATCGCAAGAGGCCAGATACTCCTCGGCCATCCGCAACTGATCCTGTGCAAGAGCGAGGGCAAAGAACTTGTCGACCGCCTGCTCCGATGTCATCTCAATGCCATAGGCCAGCGTCTTCTCCGCCCGTGCCAGTTTCAATGGTTCTATCTGCCGCGCCCATTTCAGGGGGTTAAAGAAGAGCAGGTCCTGCCGGTAACCCACGGCGATGGGAATGGTCATGAACTGTGTCTGGTTGTCGTCGCCGAAGGTACGGAGATAGCCCAGCTTCGTAGAACCATAGAACTCGCCACCCCAGGGTTCCATGATCTGGCTGGCAACGATACCTGCCTGGGAGTAGAACATGCGCTGCTGACGATAGACATCAATATCCTCAGAGGACAGATAACGCTGGGTCATGTAACGTTCATACATCACAGGTGTCGACTCCAGAGAGAACTGCGGTTTGCGGCCCGACTGCCAAGCCTGGTATTGGTAGCGTGAAGCATCATAGACACTCTGGTACTTCTGTGCAGAGAGAGAACTGTCGGTGGCCAATTGCACCGTACGATCCAAGTCGAGCACCACCGTTCGCGGTTGTGCCATCGATATCTGACAATTGATAATTGACAATTGGGCTATCGCCAGCAAAATATATAATCGTTTACGCATCATCATTGTCAATTATCCATAATCAATTATCCATTGTCAATTTTTGTACCACTTCCACATTCATGCCATCGAAAAGGCCGGTAGCAGCGTCAAGACGGGCACGAAGGGTGACAGCTCCCTGCTGGTCAACCACAGGGTTGATCTCACTCACTGTCGCTGTGTACTTCTGCGACAGGTCGGCTACAGGAATGATGCTGACCTCGGTTCCTATCTTATAACGGGAAAGGTCGGCCTCCATCACACGGAACTCCACCGCCATATTCCCCGAAGCAATCACACGACAGACCGTCTGTCCCGCCTGCGCAAGCTGATGGGCCTGAATACTCAGGTTCGCCACCACACCGTCGAAGGGGGCCGTCAGCACGCCGCTCCTGAGTTCATGCTGGGCAGCGGCCAGCTGTGTCCGCGCTGTAGCAAGCTGGCTCTTGGCCAGGGCATAGCCCGATTTCACGTCGGCATTGTGTATGACATGCTGCGGTACTGTGGCTGCTTTGTCGGGATCATAGCCCTGGGCAATAATGACATCCTGCATCTGCAAGTGAGCCTGCTCTATCTGCAACTGCGCCTGTTCGATAGCCCGCTGCTGCTGTTCAATGGCATTGCGCAGCTTGAAGGCATCAAGCTGGGCCAGAACCTGTCCCCGGCGCACATGCTGGCCATTCCTGACCAGCACCCGCTCGATGGGCAAGGCTGCTTCGAACGACAGATCTGCAAAGTGCTCTGCCACCACCTTACCCATGGTCTTGAGGATAGGCGTCGAGACGTCTGGCGCCAGAGAGTCTGGGCAACAGACAGTCAGAGAGTCACCTGATTCCTGTTCCGTTGCTTCCGGCTTCGTTTCTCCTCCACCGCAGCCTATCATCATGGCTGCTGCTACACCTATCAGAAAAGTCTTTCTCATATTGTCTTGATGTTTATAACAGTTTCAGACACATCAGTGTCAGGTCATCATTCGGCGTGGCTCCGGCACGGTGTGCCTCAACAGCCTCCTTGAGCATGTCGATGACTGCCTCGGAGCCGAGCGCTGACGTATCGGCCATCAGCTCCAGCAAACGCTTGTTGCCCAACAGCTGCTTTTCTGTATTCTCAGCCTCATTGAGTCCATCAGTGTAGATCAGAAGCTGTTTGCCGCGAATGTTGTCAATATGCTCACCGTAGAAGGGGTCGTCTTCCCAAAGGCCGAGGGGCTGGTTGTCGTATTCAAAGTTGATGAACTGGCCGTCGAGGATGGGAGGATTGTGACCGCAGTTGCAATAATCGAGCCGACCGGTCTTCAGGTCAGCCATTCCGATGAACATCGTCACAAACATACCGCGGTCGTTGTCCTTGGCCAAGAAGGTATTGATCTGCGTGGCAATCTCCTCCGGCACATGTCCCTGCTGGGCAATGATACGGAACAGGTTACGCGTAACGGCCATAAAGAGTGAGGCAGGAATACCCTTGCCTGACACATCGCCCAGACAGAAGTAGAGCCGTTCATCCTGCACGAAGAAGTCGTAGAGGTCGCCACCCACCTCCTTTGCCGGTGTCATCGAGGCATAGAGGTCGATATCCTTACGGTTGGGGAACGGCGGGAATATTCTGGGCACCATGCCCATCTGAATATCACTGGCCACCTTCAACTCACTCTCGATAGCAGCCTTCGAGGCTGTGGTCTGCTTGAGGATATCAATGTAGTTGACAAGGAAGAACTGCATGTTACTGAATGTCTGGCTGAGCTGTCCTATCTCATCCGTTCGCGTGCTGGGTGGCAGTTCCTTGTCGAAATGTCCCGAGGCAATGGTTTCTGCCTGGTCAACCAGCTGCTTCAGGGGAGACAGTTCACGGCTGATGATGCGACTGATGAGCAACAGCATGAACAACAGTCCGAGGAGAACGATACCCAAGACCACCCACTGCAACCGGTTGAAGGCAGCAAAGATGTCGCTCTTAGGACAAACGATGGCTACGCTCCAGCCCGTTGTACCGAGCGGTTTGTAGAAAACATAGCACACCTCACCATTGATATCGAGCTGGCGCATGCCCTCGTCGCCGTTCTGCATGGCACGCCCTAAGGCTGTCAATGCCGTATCAGGACGTTCGAGGGTCTCGGTAAAGATAGTCTGGTAGAACAGCTTCGTCGTGTCAGGATGCACGAAGAAGGTTCCCCCCTCGCCAATCATGATGCTATAGGAGTTGGGATAAGGCTTCACGGCAGAGATCGTCTGCGAGAGCCATCTCAGAGAGAGGTCCACGGAGATGGTACCCACATACTGCCCGTCCTTGTCTTTCAGCGGCTTACAATAGGAGGCAATCATCTCCGGCGAATAGATGTCGTCGGGGTTGTAATCCATGAAGGGTTCCGTCCACTTCGGATGGTCGAGCAGTTTACAGAGCTGATACCAGTCCATATAGAAGTACTCATAATGCTCGTTACCCTCCTGTGTGGTGCGGATGTTCCCGTTGTCATTATAGGAATAAGCCGAGAAATAGCGTCCACGGTCCTTGAAGTAGTAAGGTTCGAAAGCAATGGAACAGCCGTTCAGGTCGGGGTTGTTCTGTAAGATACGGCGCGAATAGACAAACATAGAATCTGGCGTATCAAGATGGCGTGTCACGAGCCAGTCGGTATTGTTGGTTGCCACCTCCACGCTGTTCAGGATGCTATTCACGCGCAAGGCCGTATTCTCCAGAATCTGCGTGGCACGGTTGATAGCCTCCTGTCGGATGGCCTTACGTGACTCAGCGAACGTAAAGCCAAGGGCAGTTACCAACACGAGTGCGGCAAAGAGCATGATCCACAGACTGAGCCTTGTGGAAAGCGACTGCTTGATATATGTGAGTGGATTCTTCATAGGCTATTTCTCTGTTAATTGTTCGTATGTAATCTCATGCTTCAGCATCTGGTTCTCCACCATCAGACGGCTGGCCAGTTGCACCATGTCAGGACGCAGTCTGTACTCCCGCTTCCCCGATTCACGGTCCACCAGCAACCGCAGCACCTCCTTCAGCATCAGTTTCTGATGGATGCGGTTCGTGGCGACATGGTTCTTCCGTACATAGTCCATCACGATATCCAGTGTTTCCTCGGGATGGTCGACAGCCCATTCCCAACCTTTGCGACTGGCCTGTGCAAACTTCTGTGCCTGGGTCTTGTGCGACTCATAATAGTCGCGCCGCATGTAGACGCCGTCCTCCTGCACATTATAGCCGTGTTCGCAGAACCGGTAGACATTTTCCTCCGTCAGGGGAATACCCGTCTGCACCAACTGGTAATACTCATTATAGCTCATGGCCAGCGTTGCGTCGATGGCTCCTGCCACAAAAAGATTCACATTCGAGGCAAAACGCACCCAGTCATAGTCGAGTTTTTCCCGGATATTCATACAGATAGCCAGTTGTCCGAAGCCGGCGCTCCAGATTCCCACACGCTCCCCTTTCTGCTTCAGCGGGTCCTTGCCTCGGCGAGACACAATGACCATGGCATTATTCATAGATGTCTGAAGGATGTTCACCAAAGGTATACCGTCGTCAATGATTTCCATCGCCTGGCAGAGCTGCAGTGTCGTAGCCTGACTCTCGTTATTGCGGATACGGTTCAGGGCAGGCTGTGTCAGTGAGGGGTGTACGATGTCTACGTCGAGACCCGCCTCTTTATAGAAACCTTTTGCCTGAGCCACATAATAGCCGGCAAACTGTGCCTGTGCCGTCCACTGTGGTGTGAAAATAAACCGCTCCTGTGCCTTCACCACAGCGGCGGAGAGCATCATTACGGCCAATGCAGCCAGTCGTAGCAATCTGTTTCTTTTCATATATCTTATCTCTCTTTTCATTTCTTACCATTCCCGAGCAAGCTCGCCTACCCGTAGCCTTTCTACAGCTGTCTCAGGCTCATTTCATAGAAGAGGCCCTTGTTCTCCATCAGTTCCTCAAAATTACCCTCCTCCACGATCTTGCCCTTGTCGAGCACAATGATCCGGTCACAGTGCCGGATGGTTGACAGTCGGTGGGCAATCACCACACGGGTACACATCAGCTGGTCGAGGTTGTCCGACACGGCTTTCTGCGAGATGTTGTCGAGGGCCGACGTTGCCTCGTCGAAGAAGATGATGTCAGGCTTCGAGATTAGGGCACGGGCAATCAGGATACGCTGTTTCTGACCGCCGCTGAAGCCACCGCCACCCTCGCTTACCACCGTATGCAGTCCCATCGGCATCCGGCGCACGTCATCCTCCAGACAAGCCATGCGCAGCGCATCCCACGCATCTTCCTGCGTGGCCCAAGGAGCAGTGATCGTAATGTTATGGAACAGGTCGCCGGTAAAGAGGCTGCCACTCTGCAGGCAACAGCCGATCTTCCGGCGCAGGCTGGCCTTGTCGACCTTTGCCAAGTCGTAGTTGTCGTAATAGATACCGCCTGTCAGAGGTTTCTCAAACCCGAGCATCAGTCGCATCAGGGTACTCTTGCCACAGCCGGACTTGCCGACGATGCCGACATACTCACCGGGTTCAATCCGCAAGGAGAGGTCATCGAGAATCAGCGGCCCGTCGTCCTGATAACGGAACGATACACCCGACACCTCGATGCCACCGAAAAGATCCTCCACCTGCGGCGCCTTGTCTTCCATCTCAGGCACAGCCTCGAGGATAGGCTTCACGTTATTCAGCAGCGGCTTGATCTGCGCCAGGCTCGGCACTACAGCATTCAGCTGTGTCATAGCAGCCGTAATCATGCCAAAGGCAGAACTGAAGGCGATATAGTCGGAAGTCGTGACACCGTTCGACAGCGTGCTCCAGAAGATCAGCATCGTACCGCCGAGGCCGAAGAAGGCTATCAACGCCGGATAGAGCCGACCGGTGAAAGCGGGGTTGTAGATATAACGGGAACTCTCACTGTAGTTGTCGAGCCAGCGGGCAAAGGCACGGTTCTCACTGCCCGTCAGCTTCAGCTTCTGGATACCGGCAAAGAGGTTGTATTCCAAACCGCTCAACTTGGCAGAGCTCTCGGTGTATTTCTGTTGTATATCGACGATACGACGATAGTTCAGCACCAGCACCACCGTCTGTGCCAGGATAATCACCAGGGCGGGCCAGAGCAGCTTGCCACCGTAGATGTAGACCTGCACCAGATAAATGATGCTGAGAACCGCCGAAAGCAGGGCACCGACGATTGTCTCGTTGACAAGCGAACAGAGCATCGAGACATTGTTCAGCTTGGCCGACAACTCTCCGCTGGAGTTCTTCGAAAAGAACGTCGGCGAAAGCAGGAACGTCCTCGCCATCACCGCATTCTGCACATGCAGTTCCACAATGTGCTTGATACGGATGATATAGAGGTTACGCGTCAGCGTCAGCAGCAACGTACCAATAGTAGCACCAATGAGCAGTCCGGTAATCGGCAGCAGGTCGGAGGCATCGCCCGTAGGAATCACAGTATCGAAGATAAGCTTGTTGGCCATTGGGGTAAACATACCCAGCAATACCACCACAAGGGCACAAGCCACAAGCAGCAGGGTATTAGGTCCGGAGATGACGCTCCAGGTAAAACGGATGAGATCCTTCAGCCGGAGGGGTTTCAGGGGCAGGGCCTTGGTGAAGGTGACTGCGGTGGGTTTCAGCTCCTCCGACATCTCCTTCCTGCCTATCTGCCGGATGCTGCCATCCTTTTCGCGATACTGGTAGCCGAGGCCCGTTTTGGTCGGCGTAAGCGCCACAAGCCGTCCGTCCTTGGCATAGCCCAAGAGCGGACCCACACATTCACGCCACCACTCGCCCGTCAGGTGGATATCACGCATCATGATACCACGGGGCCTGAGAATGCCTGTCAACTGCTCCTCAGGGGTGAGCATCTCATCGTCTTCCAGTTCATAATCGGTGATGCCGAGCGCCTCAAGCACCTGGCGCAACGCACTCTCGTCGTTCTGCGGCACCACGCGCTTCTTCCCGAGAAGTCCGAGCCGTCTGCTGGTCTTCTCGTTCACCTCGGCCATTGCAGCCTTTTCCGCCGCACGCCGCTTATTGATCTGGTTGATATATATTGCCATCTGCTATTCACTCTTCATTAAGTCCCTGTAGAATCCTTCCACATTGATGAGTTCCTCATGCCTGCCACGCTGCAGGATCTTACCCTGATCCATGACGATGATCTCGTCGCAGTCACGGATGGTGGAGAGCCGGTGGGCCACGATGATCTGCGTGGGACCCATGCGGCGGATGCGGCGCATCACCTCATCCTCGGTCTTCGGGTCGAGGGCACTGGTAGCCTCGTCCATGATGAGGATGGCAGGCTCCTTGGCAAGGGCGGTGGCCATTTCCATACGCTGGCGCTGGCCGCCACTGAAGTTCTGACCACCCTTGACAATCTTCGTGCCGAAGCCTTCAGGACGGCTTACGATATCGGCACGTATCTGAGCGTCGTTACAGGCTATCATCATCGTGAAGTCCTCAATCGAGGGGTCCCACATACGGATGTTCTGCGCTACGGTATCGTCGAAGAGTACCACGTTCTGGTCGATTACGGCCACCGAGTTCGTCAGTTCCTCATTGGAGATGGTCTCGATGGGCCGTCCATCGAAAAGTATCTCACCGCTCCAAGGCTTGTAAAGGCCGGAGATGAGCTTGGCGAGGGTACTCTTGCCACAGCCCGACGTGCCCACGAAGGCTACGGAATGCCCAGGCTCTATCCTCAGGTTGAAGTTCTCTATCAGCGGTGGCTGCAGGGGTGAGTAGCCGAAGGTCACATCCTTCAGTTCCAACAGTCCGCCAAGCTTGCCCTGAGCCATGCCGCCCTTATCGTCGCGATGGTCCTCGGGATATTTCATCACATCCTCCACACGCTCCATCTGGCTGCGCATCTCAACGATGGTCTGCGAGGCGTTCACCACCTCGTTCACCGGTGCGAGAAACGAACCCATGAAGCCCTGGAAGGCCATCAGCATACCAACGGTCAGCTCTCCTTTTAATATAAGGTACGCGCCCAATACCAGCACCGACATGTTCACCAGTCCGTTGGCCAGCACAGGCAACAGCGCCATTCGCGTCTGCGTCTCGTCGGCATTGCCGCTCACATTGAACTTATGTGCCCACAGACCACTCCAGTATTTGAAGAAGCCCGTCTCGGCACCGGCGGCCTTGATACTCTCCATATTGTCGATACACGAGATGGTGGCAGAGTAATACTGACCCTCGCTCTGCTGCATCGAACGCACCATGTTGATGCGCTGCTTCGAGAAATACTGCACAAGACCGAGGTTCACCACTGCCGCCACCACACCGATGAGCGTCAACCACGGCGAGTAGGAGAGCATCAGCACCACATAGAGCAGCAGCAGACCGATATTGATCACCTGCGGCGCAAGCACTTCCACCAAGGAGTGGGTAATCGTCTGGTTCAGATGCATGCGCTGCTGCAGATCACCCACATTACGCATGGCAAAAAACGACATCGGCAACCTGAGCAGGTGGTGCAGATACTCCTTGTTGCCCTTCAGGGCCAGGGCACCTGCCACACGCTTGGCATAGCGGCTCTGCAACAGCACCACAAAGAAATTATAGACTGCCAGCGCCCCGATGCCAGCAAAGAAATAAGGAGCCCAGTCGCTGTTCTTGCCCGACAGGATCTCGTCGAGGAAGATTCGGGTGAACAGGGGGGTAATCAGGGCCACGAAGGCAGCCATCAGGGCAAAGGTGAACGACAGCCAGAAGGCCTCGCCCGCACCCGACAGATTTTTCTTTAGATAGGAGAGGATGCTCGTCTGCTGACCGCCCGGCTCGAACTTCTCAGTAGGCTGAAACGTCAGGCAGACACCGGTGAAGTGCTTGCGGAACTCCTCCATCGGCCATTTCACAGGCCCGGCACCGGGGTCGTTCAGACAGGCATTGCCCTTCCGGTCGAAACCGCGGAACACCACGAAATGCTCAAAATTCCAATGGATAATAGCAGGCTGCTTGCCCTCAAGGCCCTCAGGCGACGTGCGGTAGCCCTTCGCCTCCAGACCGTAGTTACGGGCAGCCCGCAAGATGCTCTTCGCCGAAGAACCGTCGCGACTGACGCCACAGGCGGCACGCACCTCCTCCAGGGGGAGCCATTTGCCATAATGCGCCAGAATCATCGTCAGCGAGGCAGCACCACACTCCACCGCCTCCATCTGCATCACCATCGGCACCTTCGCAACACCTGCCCTACCCATACGCTTCGTCAATTCCCAGTCAGGTTGTTCACCGCATTGTCAACGGCGCCGACAAGCACGCGCCATACGGGTTTCTTACGGGTGATCACCTGGATATTGCACAGGGCACCATTGCCCACCTTCACATCACGGCTCTTCTCACGGCTCCACACCAGACCGCCATTCTGCTCATCCAGTGTGACGCGCACCTCATACATGGCCTGCCCGTCGGGGATGAACGCTGCCAACGGGTCGAGCTTCAACCGTCCGATAATCTCCTGACGCGTCGTGGGATACTGCTCGATACCCACCACCCTGCCGTAGGCATAGCCCCAGTTCTCGCGCTCCATATTGGCGGGCGTGGCCTGTACCTGCTGACCAGGCTTCAACTTCCTTAGGTCGTTGTAGGTCACATAGCAGAGCATCTCCCTGCCAGCCATCTGCTGCGTCTGCGGCAGCAGCCAGGCCACGGGCTCCCCGGCCTTGAATGCCGTGCCTAAGGGGAGCGTCGAGAGCACCACACCGTCGCGAGGCGCCACGACAGCAGTGGTCGAGAGGGCATTGCGGATCTCCAATACCGCCGACCCCGACACCACGCCGTTGCCATGGGCTGTCACACAGCGGCTCACCACACCGTCGTAGGGCACGCTGATGGGGGCAGCCTCGCCGAAGGGGAATACCACGCCCTGCGCCGTCACCTTATAGTTGATGGTTCCGAAGATGCACCAGTAGATCACCACGATGATCATCGCCACCATCGCCCCCAGCACGAGCCGGAGCCTGGGCGACGCCACACGGGCCATCTCCTCGGCTTCGCTATGCGAGTCGAGGGCCTCCAGAGCCTCCTTGTTGAATATCTCTGCCATCGGCTATACCCTCTCCACGGTAATATGCCTGGTGAAACCCGTCATCTTCAGAATATCGAAGATGTCGTCGTTCACATGTGTGAGCTTCATCTGCCCGCCCAGACCGCGCACCACAGTGCGCATGGTCGACTGCAGGATGCGCAGCCCGCTGCTGGCCATATAGTTCAGCTCGGTGCAGTCTATCTCCAGATCCACGCCCTTTTCCAAAGCGGGCTGGATATCGTTCTCAAACTGTCCGGCATTCAGCGTGTCGATACGCTGGTCGGTCTTGATAATGGTCTTGCCATTCTCTTTTATAATCTGTGTCATATAGCGAATATTATAATGTCTTCTTCATTGTCAGCCGGTTCTCATCGCCGAGGCGCTGATAGCTCACCTCGTTCATGATGTTCTTCACGATGAGGATGCCCATGCCGCCCTGCTGGCGGTCCATCGGGTTCGACTCGATGTCGGCATCCTCCTTCGCCGTCGGGTCGAAGGGCTTGCCCGAGTCCGACAGCACGAAGGTCAGCTCCTTGCCGTCGCTCTCGGCGGTCAAGGTGATATCGGCACGTGTACCTTCGGGATAGGCATAGAAGATCACGTTGGTCATCATCTCCTCGATCACCAGCTGCAGCTTCATCGCCTGGTGCATATCAAGGGCCAGTTCGTCGCAGACGCTCTCCATAAACTCAGCCACGCGCGCCAGCTCCTGTTCCTCGTTCTTGATGGTTAGTTCTCGTTTCATAATCATTGCTTAATTGGTTTATCTCCTTTCATTGTTCCTCTGGATGAATTTTTTACGGCTGTGCGTATGACGTTTCATGCGCACAGCCGTGAGAGCCTTGTCATGCGGGACCCAATGGATTCTGCATCGTGTCGGTTCCAGGTTTAGAACCACCAGATACGTTGCCGAGCTCCTCCTCATTGAGCTCCTGCTCTTTCTTTACATCTTCAGGTTTCATAATCTTTAAATTTTTAAGTTATTAATTAAGCAATATGCAAGCATCCACTTGCACCGAAAATGCACGTTTTGAATGCATTTCGACGGCAAAGATACAAAAAATCTATTAAAACAATCAATTTAACACAAAAAAATTATCACTAAGTCGGAAAAAAATCGGATTGAGGGGAAAAAATCACGCCTATTTTAAATTGATACGCAGGCCAAAACTGAGGTTGACATTGAACGGATGGTCTTGGTAGATGACAGGCGTGGCGCTTCCGTCAGAGAAATAGTAGCCAATACCAGGCTCTGCGTAGAGACTGAAGATATCTGTCAGTCTGTACTCAGCACCGGCAGCTCCGCTGAGTGAGAACTGCCAGGGGCTGGCATCCAACATCTTCTCTATCGTGCCGCCTGCTATGACATAAAGCCCGAAGTGACGGTTCGTCCATAACTGATAGCCCACGTTCAAAGGTAAACCGATGTAGTTAAGCCGTTGCTCTGTGAGGGAGAGCTGACCATCTGTGATGGTGGTGATGTCTGTCACGAGACGGGTGTACGACAGACCGCTCTCTATGCTCCAGCGGTTGTCAATCCGATAGCGCAGCGACAGACCGAAACGGATGGGCTGCCGATGACGGATCTGCTTAACCGTCTGCAACTTATAAATTGTTGTGATGGTGTCATAGACGATAACTGGTGTTATCGGATTATCAGAAGGAGACGTATTGGGAGGATCCGTTTCACCGCTCTTTTCACCATCTATTTCACCCTCTGAATATGTGGGATAATTGGGATAACTCTTGATAGTAGTTTCAGTAATCTGTCGGATGGAAGATTCTGCCCGGTAACTGTCGTTCATCGTGTTCGACAGATAGACCTTCGCCGTCAAACGGTTATCCTGATGTTTCCGATGACGGGGATCCGAGGGATAGAACACTTCTGAAGGATGAACAGGGGATGGTGTTCGTTTCTCTACAGTACTGGATGGCACATCTTCAATATGGTAATCCACCTCGTCGGTCTGGGATTCTATCTTTTCGGTGGAGGATTGCGACTCTTCTGCCTGTGTATCACAGAGGGACGCACAGGGGGTCAGGAACGCGTGTGATGTCCCTGATATCACATCGTTCCTGACCCCCTGTGCGCTTGGCTTACACCGCTCTCCCCTATGAGCGGGGATGCTCAATTGTTGATTGTTTGTGGCTATTGCAGTCAGGTGTTCAGCTGTCTCGTCATCATGATGGAAAAGCCAATACCCTACCCCAACTACCAGTAGCAGTACAGCTGCCGCAGCCATGCATCGTAACCATAACTGTCGCGTCTTATGGGCATCAAGCGCCTTGTAGATCTCTTCCCACGACACCTCAGGGGCAGGCCTTCGGTAGTCTGCCATCTTCTCTTTCAGCTGTTGTCTCCATTGTTCGTTCATTGTCGTGGGGTTTTGTTATCTTGATACGCCTTAATCATCTTTACCAATAAGATTCTTGCCCTATGCAGTTGCGAGGCCGAACTGTCTTTTCCTATGCCAAGCAGACGTGCTATCTCCTGATGGCTCTTGCCCTCGAACACGTAGAGGTTTAGCACCGTCCGGTATCCTGTCGGCAAACGGCTGAGCATCTGCTGGATAACACCTGGAGGAATGTCTGCGAGAGACGGGGCATCGTCCTCCTCCGGATCGTCTGCCACGCTATAATCCATTTGCACCAGCCTATGTCGCTCTTTCGTTCTCAGGAACTTCAGCGATTCGTTGACCGCAACCTTTGTGACCCAAGCCTGCAAGGAGCCTGCTCCGCGATACTGAAATTCACCGATGTGAGTAAGTATGTGGACTAACGATTCTTGGAACACATCCTTCAAGTCTTCTTCATCGGCAATGTAGCGCGAGCAGACGCCTGCAAGGTATTCGGCATAAAGGGAGTGGAACTCCTTGACGGCAGCCTTATTGCCGTCAAGGAGTCGCTTTATCAAGCGTTTCTCGTCGTCCCCGATGAATATCACGCGAGTTAATAGCCAGTATATTGGCCGATGAAGAATATGGCACCCGTCTTCCGTTCACTGATCACGTAGAGGAACGGGTGGTTGGCATGGAAGTTAATGATTTTGGGCTCTTCAGTATCTGGGCCTAAGGCGTAATCTACTCCTATGACGGTTACGGCTGCCGCCTCAGTACCCTCTTCGTCAAGTTTGATTTTTGCTACCTGCTTCATGAGTCCAATATAAACATCTGCGTTACAGAAGTAGCGGAAGTCGGCCTTCTTTTCATTGAAGGCGTCAGGCATACCAAGCGCAATCATGATGGATTTCAAATCGATATCGGTATCGGTCTCAATACGTGGCAGTTTCACATCGACCGTCTTTCCTCCCATCCGCCAGTTCAAACGCTCCCATTCCTCAGCTGTGAGTACCTTTGGCACAGCATTGGTATTCTTCTTGGGCAGCAGCACCGTCATGACGTACGATTCGTTGCCATAGGGCAGGCGCAGAGCCTGATAGTCGTCAGTCTCTCCATAGTCGAAGACTGCCGTCTGATGCATCATCGGCCGCCACATCAGTTCTTTCGTCTCACCAGCGTGATTGAACACCTCATCCTCCGTCTCATCCTTGTCGAACTTCAATGTCCATGCCCCCTTGAAATAGATGGCATTCAGCAGGTAGCTCACAGCATTAGGATTGAATTCTTTCTCACCTAACACCTTCTGGATCATCTGTTCCGTATGGTCGCTGGCCCACTGGTTGATGACATCCAACGTCTTTCCGTCATTGAAGTTACGGGTCTCAGGTTCTGCGTTGTAGAAGACATTCGCCTTCTGCACAAAATCCGAATTAAGCGTATAGTCCTTGTTCACGTAGATGTTGTTGGCAATCATCACCTTCGTCAGCGGATCGAGGGCTGGGGCCATGTTCAGCATCTTGAAGCAGAAGGCGTTGATGCTGTCGGCACCCGTCTTCTCGAATCCCAGCACCTTGTTAATCTGCGCCAGCGTCTCACCATCAGCACCATTGTTGAGCATGCCAAGGGCGTAAGCGATGCTGATGGGCGACAGAATCTGACTCTTCATCTCGTCCTGCGCCTTGCGGAACAGGTTAAAGGCAAACACGTTGCTCTGGTTCACCAGTTCCTGCTCTCCGCGAGACAGTTCCATCGTTGTCGGCGGTTCCACTGGGTCGATGATAAGTTTAGGCTCCTGACTGTCGTTGTCGGAACTACACCCTGTTAATGCCGTTGCTGCCATCATGGTTAGGGCGATGACTGCCCAGATTGTTCTTTTCTTCATATTGCTTGCAAATTTTAATCATTTCCAAAATATAAATCCCGAAAATCTTAAAACTTGCATCAACTTCTGTTAAAAAAGCATAAACGGCATTACGGTAAGTTCTTGCGGACGCCCTGCCACTCGGGGAATTTCAGCTTCAGGTACTCATCATCGAGGAAGAGGGCAGACTGTCCTACCTGTCCCTTCAGCTGCCAGTCGAGCCACTTCACCACAGCCTTGGCATAGTTGCCGCCATGCTTCTCGTAATAGGTGCCGCTGTGACCATCCTTTGAATTCAGCATCACCACGGGGATATTGTCGGCAATGCGCTCGTAGTCCTTCTGGGCATTGGCGTAGGCGATATCGCCAGGGCCGCCAATCATATAGAACATCGGCTGGTGCAGGTTCTTCAGCAACTCTTTGGTGGTTCCCATCATCTCCATGTCGCCGATGCCTGAGTTCAGCATCACGCAGGTCTTGATGCGGGGATCGTAGGCCACGCCCAACACTTGTGCACCACCGCACGACTGTCCCATCGCTGCTACGTGGTCGAGATCAAGGCAGTGATAGTATTCTGAGCCTGCTGTGGCATTCTGCTCTGTCAGCCAGTCGAGCACTTCGAGCAACATCTTCGGATAGGTTCTGAAAGGCTGTTCTGCCTGCTGTTGCTTCTTGTTTTTCTTGGCTTTCTTGGCGGCTTCCTCACGCTGCTTGGCCTGCTCTGCCTGCTGAGCCTGACGTTCTTCGGGCGTCATCGGCAGGATCTTCTCACCATTAGCCATGATCACATCGCCCTTGGTATCAGGATAAGACGACCTGAGCACGCCCCGCCACTGTGCCATCACATCAGCCTCATCGTACGGACCGATGGCAGCAGCCACATAGCCGTAGGAGGCCACCTCGCTCAACAGCAGGCGCATCTCCACATTGTGGTTGAAACAGGCACCGTTGGCATAGACAATCACAGGCAGGCAGCCCTGCTTGGCTACCACCTCTTTCAGGTTCTGAGGACGATACACCGTGAAGCCAGGACACCCGGCATCGCCTACCACTTCCGACTTAAAGGGACCTGTACCACCTTCTTCCACAACTTGCCTTTGGACTGTCTGGGCATTTGTCAGCCCCACACTTGCAGCGA
>JAFZCU010000145.1 GCA_017556145.1 Prevotella sp.
ACCCTGATAAAGAATCAAGTCGCCAGGCTCGGTGGTAATCTGAGTGTTGTTCTGTGGGAACGTATAGCCCAATGCCCCCACCTTCTCGAAGTTGCCGTAGTCGTGCGCCTCGTAGGTAATATTGCCCTGCTGTAACTGAGCGACCAATGCCTCTGTCGAAGAATTGCTCACCATTGTTGCGGTCTTGGTCACGCCACCGATGGTGAGATACATTAATTGTGTCATATTACTGGATGTTTGGAAATTCTGAGTAGGCAGCCAATTCTGAATCAGCGAACTGCGATTGGAATGGTTTGCGTTGTTAATCCACAGGGCATCGCCAGCCCAGCTCACGTTAGGGAGCAGTCGCTGAGCATCGGCCACAACACCGCTGATACCACTTGAATGACTCGACACAATCATTGCCACCGTCTTACCTGCCAACTTATCGCTGTTTTGGAAAAGGTAAGTCTGCATAATGGCCGCCATCTGGCTCCACCAAAGCGGAGTCACGATGATAATGTTCTGATAATCATCCAAGCTGACATTCACAGGGTCGATGGCGGGATAACTGCTCGCATCGTTTGGGTTGGCCTTGATGGCATTCAGCAACTGCGTACCGATAGCGTAGTTGTTTGCCTCATACTTCAGTCCTTTTTCTGCAGGCTGAATCTCAAGCACGTCAGTCGTAATCTGACTGGTCAGACTGCTTACGATAGCCTTGCAGTTACCAGTATAGCTGTAATATACTATCAATGTCTTAGCCATATTGACCTGAACCTGATTCGTCTCTGCCTTGATTTCGCTGTCCGAAGAGCAGCAGGTCAACAGCATCGCTGTTAAAATCATTAGAATCTGTTTCATAGAGTCTTTGCTATTCAATGTGTAGCTTTAAGATACTGTAAGTCGCCGTACCAATAGCTGGCAGTGCAACCGCCGTCAATAAGAATATCTGCACCGCTGATGAAGCGGCCACGGGATGACATGAGGAACTCTGCCAGATCGCCCACTTCGTCAGGTGTTCCAGCACGACGGGCAGGCATACCCTCAATCATCTTCAAATAACCGTCCTTGCGCGGACCGTGCAGTTCGTCGTTGGCCAACGGGGTGATGATGATACCTGGAGAGATGCTGTTGATAGTAGCACCGCGACGGCCCCAACGGGTAGCCTCGTACATCACTCGGAGCACATTGCAGCGCTTCGAGTACTGATAGGCTTTCAGCGTGTCGTCAATCTCCTTGATGAACGGCAGTTCCAGCAGTTCTTCACACGGAGTCATCGCCAGTGCCTCGTTCTGCTCCTGTGGCAATGCAGGCAGACGGTGTCCGCTCTGCGACGAGATAATCACACCTGAACCGCCTTCGGCAATTACCTTACCGAACTCATCCAGCAGCACACTCGTGCCGTAGAGATCCACACGCAAAATCTCCTCAACGGGAGCTTGTGAGGGTGACACACCAGCGGCATTCACCACATTCGTCACCTCGCCCTTACTGGTGGCAAACTCTACCAGCTTCAGGATGTCCTCCTTTGAGCCGAGGTCGCACTTAATGGTAGAGCATTCAAAGCCTGCATCCTCCAGCGTCTTCACTGTCCGCTCTGCATTCTCCACACAATAGTCAGCCAACACCACATGCTTGCCTGCCGACACCCGGCGAATGATAGCCTGGCCAATACTGCCAGCACCTACCAATACTGATACCTGTTTAGCCATAATTCTCGATTAGATATTTCACAAACTGAGGGTCGCCAAAGTTGATAGTGCCCGTGTCGTGCTGATTCATGGTGGCAATCTGGGCCATCTCGTCAGCAGTCAGCGTGAAGTCGAAGATGTCGAAGTTCTGCTGCATACGCTCCTTGTGCGTACTCTTGGGAATGGCTACGATACCACGCTGAGTAAGCCAGCGGAGGGCTACCTGTGCTGCCGATTTATTATACTTAGCTCCGATGGCTGCCAGTGCCTCGCTCTTCACGATGCCATCGACACCCTGTCCACCAAGAGGTCCCCATGCCATCATCTTTGTGCCGAACTCAGCATGTATCGGCTCGATGCCCGTCTGCTGGATGAGCGTGTTGCACTGCAGCTGGTTCACCATCGGCTTTACCTCCACATAATGGGCGAAGTCGAAGAAGCGGCCTGCTTGAAAGTTGCTCAACCCGATGGCACGCACCTTACCGGCGCGATAGGCCTTCTCCATAGCCCGCCACGTGCCGAACACGTCACCGTATGCCTGATGGATCAACAGCAGGTCGATATACT
>JAFZCU010000146.1 GCA_017556145.1 Prevotella sp.
AATCAGGGCCACTCTGTCCTTTAATCCGTAATCAACCATATCTCTTATTTGTTTATGAAATATATGAGGGCTATCTGAGCTAACAGAATCAGCGGCAAACCGTACTTGAATTTTTTGTGCATCGTCTTGTGGTGCCAGACTTGCATGCCTAACAATGCGCCGATGCTTCCTCCGATAATTGCGAGTGTAAGCAAAGATGCCTCTGATATACGCCAGCTGCCCTGCTTGGCTTTCTTGCGTCCCGTTGGTAGCAAGCGACCAGAGGTCGAGCGCCACTTATCAATGCCATAGACAACGAAGGTCACGATGTTGATGCAAATGAGGATATATACTATCGTCTGTATCATACGCTTAATACCTTTTCAAATTATGTTCCTTGCAGTAGTCGATGGCAGGTTGATAGCCTTGAAACGTGGCCTTGTGAATCCACTTCAATCCCTTGCGCTCATCCTGTGGAACGCCTGTGCCTGTCATCAGAAACCAGCCTGTGGCAAACTGTGCCTGGGCATCGCCGCCATTGGCCGCCAATTCATACCAGAAAACACACTCTTCGAGGTTTTTCTCTACACCATCACCATTCCAATAGGCAGCTCCACAGTTCTTCTGTGAGAGGACATGGCCTTGAAATGCGGCCTCACGATACCAGAGGAAGGCTTTGTGATGGTCACTTTCAACACCATCCCCGAGGTAATAGGCGTTGGCCACGTTCACCTGCGACTGCATATCACCCTTGTCTGCGGCCTTCATGTACACCACTCGAAGGCTTTCTCAGCACTTTGCTCCACACCTTTACCGTGATAATAGCACTCGCCGACATTGAAGCAGCCATATACATCATCCAGTTCTGCAGCCTTCATATACCATTCAAAAGCAAGTTCAAGGCTGACCTTTACGCCAGTGCCACGCTCATAGCAGACACCGAGGTTATTCATCGCCTTGGTATCGCCCGCATAAGCCTTTTCGCGGTAATCCTCTGCCTTGTTTCGCTCTTTTGGCATAAATTCACTTAAATCTGACTACAAAAGTAGCAAGAAATGCTGAATTATTGCTATCTTTGCAGGAAGATTTGGGAAATATTAGGATTTGTAGTGGTATGGATATAGCAAAGGCTTTCGAAGTGGCTTTCAATCGCAAGATTGAGAAGAACTGGGAAAAGATCTACGTGGTAGTGGATATTCACGATACTATTCTGCGTGCATGTTACGAGAATGAGGAGACCTACGATTACTATCCGTATTCGAGGGAGGCCCTGCAACTGATGACTAGCCGTGAGGACATCTGTCTGATTCTCTGGAGTGGCTGCTACGTGGAGAAGATGAACGAATATCGGGCACATCTTGCTGAGGAGGGCATCCATTTCGACTATGCCAACGAGAATCCCGAAGTGGGGAATACGAGTTTTCAGAACTTCGAGGCCAAGCTTTATTTCAACGTTGGGATAGATGACAAGTTCGGCTTCGAGCCGGAGACAGACTGGATAAAGGTAATAGAGGTGATAGGGAAGTTCTGATGAGTAGCCTTGTTATAGCCATATTCCTGTTGAGCATCGGAGCCAGTTTCGTTCAGCGTACCACTGGCTTCGGCTTTGGCATCTTCATCATGACGATGCTACCGTTCTTCCTGCCGACATACGGCGAGGCCACAACACTCTCTGGACTTCTGGCT
>JAFZCU010000147.1 GCA_017556145.1 Prevotella sp.
AGGCGACCCATTTCGAAGTTATCAGCTCCGATATAGGCCGTATATTTCTGGGAATTGGTTTTGCGATCAAACACAATAACGGGAATGCCCTTGTCAAAGACCTCATCAATAGCGGGAGAGACTGTTGCCACCTGATTCGGAGCGACAATCAGCAGGTCAATGCCGTCATTGACAAACTGATGGATCTGCTCAATCTGCTTCTCATCGCTATCATCGGCTGAGGCGAAGCGCAATTCTATACCGTCGTGGAAGTATGTTCCAATCTTCAACTCATTATTCAATTTGTCACGCCAGATGTCTTCAGAGCATTGCGAAACTGCAATTCTGTAAGTCTTCTCACTCTTTGAGCAAGAAACGAAGACTGCCATCAGGGCGATCAGGTAAAGTATGGTCTTACGCATTGGCTTTATGTTGTTGTTAGTAATCTCATGGCAAAGATAAGGATTTTTTGCGAGACTGCCAAACTTTTTCCTGAAAATGTAAGCAAAGGACAAAAAAAGAGGCTCAGCACGAAACTGAACCTCATAATGGGAATTATACTGTTTTAAGCTTATCCGGTATAACGGGCATGGCTCCATTCTGGGTGCAGACGAAGGCACTCACCTGGACAGCAGTCTTATGAGCCTCCTGAACGGGCTTGCCATTAAGGATGCAAGCACAGAAGGAACCTGTGAATGAGTCGCCTGCGCCGACAGTATCAGCAACCTCAACCTTAGGGGTATCCTGGAATGAGGTCAAGCCATCATCAGTAAAAACATACGAGCCATTTGTGCCACAGGTGAGTACAAGCATCTTCAGTCCATAGTCCTGTACCATTTTTTCACAGGTCTGGCGCATGTCTAACCCATCGTATCCGAACATGCGATTCACTACTACCAATTCCTCGTCGTTGATTTTTAAGATATTGCAAAGACGGAAAGAATCTTCAAGCACCTCTTTTGAATAGAACTGCTGGCGCAGGTTGATATCACAGATCTTCAGACAGTCGGCAGGAGTGTCGGCCAGAAACTTGCGGATATTTTCACGCGATACTTTATTACGCTGAGCCAAGGAACCAAAGCAGACAGCACGAGCATTCTTAGCAATCTCTGCCATTTCATCGGTATAGGGGATGTTATCCCATGCCACACCTTCCTTGATCTCATACGTTGGGATTCCTCCTTCGGCCAATGTCACCTGTACGGTGCCTGTGGGATAAGGAACACGAGGCATCAGGTAGTTCAGGCCGTGCTCTTTCAGAGCCTCAATGGTTTCTTCAGCAAGAGCATCCTCACCTAGTGCGCTGATAGCAATAGTATCGAGGCCGAATTGTCCGGCGTGATAAGCGAAGTTGGCAGGTGCGCCACCCAGTTTCTTTCCTTCGGGAAGTACATCCCATAATGCCTCTCCGAGGCCAATGATAAATCTTTTAGTTTCCATAATTCCTTCTTTTTTATAACCCTGGCTTACGCCATCCCCTTATCAAGGGGATTCAAATGTTTGATATAAGTGAATAAGTAAACGACGCCAAGGGCCATGATCAGTACGGCACCTGCCTGTCCGATAGCATCACTGGCAAAGCCCATTAACAATGGGAATATCGTTCCGCCGAAAAGTCCCATGATCATCAGGCCACTGACCTCATTCTGCTTCTCGGGCATTGAAGTCAATGCCTGTGCAAAGCAAATAGAGAATATGTTAGAGTTGCCATAGCCGACCAATGCGATAGCCGTATAGAGCACCCATTTCTCTGTTCCAAAGAAGAGACCACACATTGAAAGTGCCATCATGACAACGCTGATGATGAAGAAGGTGCGTGTGGGCAGCACACGGAGGAAGAACGAACCCGTCAGACAGCCGATAGTACGGAAGATAAAGTAAAGGCTCGTGGCAAAAGCTGCATCATTCAAAGTCATACCCAAACGCTCCATCAGAATCTTCGGAGCCGTAGTATTTGTACCTACATCGATACCAACATGGCACATGATACCAAAGAACGACAGTAGGACGATGGGGGTTCCCAGCAGTTTGAAGCACTCGGCAAATGTCGATGCCTTACCCTCGATTTTAGGCTCGTCGATGGGTGTTACGCCTAAGAGTGCCGTAGCCAGGATGCCTACCACAAAATAGATGCCAAACAAGATGCGCCAGTCGTAGCCGAAGGATGGTATTACCTGTGTAGCGCCCCACATGGCCAGATATGGTGCCAGGAACGAAGCAATGGCCTTGATAAACTGTCCGAAGGTCAGCGTAGAGGCCAGATTGCCGCCACCCATCACCGTCGATACCAACGGGTTCAGCGATGTCTGCATCAGGGCATTGCCAATACCAAGTAGGGAGAACGAAATCAGCATAATGGCGAAATTGTTGCCAAAGAGAGGTATCAGCAGTGACAACACCGTCACGCCAAGGGAGAGCAGCACAGTGTTCTTACGACCGATCTTGTTCATCAGCATTCCCGTAGGCACACTGAAAATCAGGAACCAGAAGAACACGAGCGAGGGGAAGATGTTGGCCGTCGAGTCGTTAAGAGCCAGATCTTCTTTCACATAGTTGGAGGCGATGCCCACGAGATCCACGAAACCCATGCAGAAGAAGCAGAGCATCACTGGGATGAGGGCGAGTTTGTTGACTTTACTCATGATTGTATTTTACTATTTGACAATTTACTATTTTACAATTTCATAGATAGTGGCTTTGCCGCCTTTCACCTTAATCATATTATAAGGCTCGGAGGGAAATACCAAGTTTGTCATGGCCATCTTACCGTCACTATCGAAAGCCTCGATACTGCAACGGTCGATGAAAAGACGCAGTTGACGGATAT
>JAFZCU010000148.1 GCA_017556145.1 Prevotella sp.
ATCCTGGCAAGATGGCAAGCCATGGACTCGTCCAGAGATTTGGAATGACGCTGTAAAGGCCCTGAAGCAGGGCACGGAAGTACAGACGCAGCTCTCTGGTCGTGCGTTCGACTACGACTTCTGTCCGCAGGATGACTACTATCTGAAGTCGCACCTCTTCGGCGACATCTTCGCTGGCAACCAACTATCAAATGCTGACCGCGAGATAGTAACGGTAGCAGCCCTTAGCGGTCTCGAAGGTGTAGTTCCACAGTTGGCAGCCCACAAGCGTGGAGCCGTAAACATGGGCAACAGTCAGGAACTTGTAGATGAACTCTGTGCATGGCTCGACCATGAGGGCTATACCCTGCGCAGTAAATGGCCCAAGGGGGAACCGAATACCACTTACGCTCAATACTTTATTGGCAACAGCTATCTGGCCGACGTTGGTGGCGGTGTACATAATGTCACCTTCGAGCCTGGTTGCCGCAACAACTGGCACATCCACCACAAGGCTGTGCAGGTGCTCATCTGCGTCTCTGGTCGCGGCTGGTATCAGGAATGGGGAAAGGAAGCCGTCGAGATGACTCCTGGCACCGTCATCGCCATCCCCGCTGGAGTCAAGCACTGGCATGGAGCCGCCAAGGACTCGTGGTTCCAACATCTGACCTATCATAAAGATGTGCAGGAGGGAGCCAGCAATGAGTGGTTGGAACCAGTAACAGATGAAGCGTATAACAAACTGAAGTGATATGAAGAAAATTGTATTAGCAATGGCAGCACTCCTGACAATCAGCCTGTGTGCCTGCTCACAAGGAAACATTTGAAGCCTAAGCCAGGGATAAAACAAAAGGGTTATTATTTTATACCCCTTTGGCTTACGCCGCTTCCCCGATTAACGGGGATGCTCAAAGGTGGTACACCGCTCCAACCATCATCAACACCTTCATGGAGGCTTACGACTTCAAAGGAAAGACCGTCATCCCCTTCGCCACTTCTGGCGGCAGCAGTATCAAGAAAGCTTGCGAAGACCTGAAAGCTGCCTATCCTGAGGTAAACTGGAAGGAAGGCAAACTCCTGAATAGAGCAAGTTAAAAGGAATTAAAGACTTGGGTAAAAGGATTGTAAGAAAGGGGGCAACTCTCCAAATTTTTCACAAAAGATTCCTCCACGTCACCACGATATGGAGTTTTTTTTGTAAGATCATCCCTTCCGAAATTCCTTCGGACTCATGCCGCTAAGGCGTGAGAAGAACTTGCTGAAGGACGGGGCGTCGGCAAAGTGGAGATGGTCGGCTATCTGGGTGATGCTCAGTTGGGAGGTTTGCAGCAGGAAGGAGGCCTCCATCAGTAGCATCTGATTGATATAATCGACAACGGTGCGACCTGTGACCTGACGGACGACACGGGAGAGATAGACAGGAGAGATATGTAGTCGGTCGGCATAGAACGGGATGTCGTGGTGCTCCATAAAGTGGCGGGGCAGCAGACGGATGAAGCCGATGAAGATTTCCTCCACACGCTGGGGGGTCTGGCGGTGTACGATGGCACGCTGCTGGGCGTTTTGCAGGTCGAGCAGAAATATGGAATAGAGCATGCGCAACACCTCGCCTTTATAAATATGGTCGGAATGCAGATAGCCGATGATTTCGCGCATCTTCACGGACAGATGTTGTGCGGCATCTGAGGCAAGCGTCTGTTTCGGCTCGTGCAATTGAACGATGGGCAAATAGGCTAGATGTACGAGGTCGTGGACGGACGGCGCCTTGATGGTGACCTGCTCATCGGCCATCAGGCAAAGGCCGTGGAAATCGTCAGAGGTGGCGATGACATCGACGGGGAGGCCTGGCGAATAGGTGTACAGGTCGTTGGGGTGCAGCGTCAGATTGCGGCCGTTATAGTGAATCGTCATCCACCCTTTGTCAACCAACATAAAGGCGAAGCAGGAAACGAATCCACGCAACAGGTTGGAACGAAGGATTTTCGCCCTGTCTGTTTCCAGACAGTACATTCCGTCATCCCAGCCTTTTTCTGGCAAGTCGTCGCCTACAAATATTGGCAGGTATTCATTCAACGTGTACACCTCTGTAATTTACAATTAAACTACGTTTGAATATCGGCTGCACCTCAGCAATTAAAACAAGTTTTATTGCATTCGGTTTGCACGATATTTGGACGATTTAACGATTTACGTTTTCCGATTTCTTATTAGCGGGTACAAAGATACTCATTATTTTTCATAGTTGTATCGTTTCAGACAATTTTTGTATTGTTTCAGATTGGGATACGTGAAAAAAAACAAGTAACTTTGCGGTGTGATTAGTCGTTTAGGTTAGGAGATTGGGGAATTGGTCGTTTAGTCGTTTAAGAAAGATACTATCGACAAAGGCAATATCCCCAAACAACCAAACGACCAATCTCCCAAACAACAACAAAAAACGTTTAACCATTAAATAATAAAGCATTATGGACAAGCAGAAATCTATTGAAGCATTACAGTTTTTCGTAACCCATCTGGCTGAGGGTGCCATCGTACACAAGCAGCAGGGTATGATTTTCAAGGCACAGGGCATCACAAAGCTCGGAGAGAAGTACATCGGTCATTTCAATGAGGAAATGGGCTGGGTAGAGAAGTTCACAGAGCGAATCCTCGACCTTGGCGGAGAAATCAAGTTTGAAGGAATGAAGAGCCGCGACCTTATCTGCGACCCCGTTGAATATGTCAAGGCCGACCTCGCAATTCAGGAGCCTGGCGTTGAACTGCTGATGAAGTGCATGGATGGCGTGAAGGACGATCCCACCACCTATGACCTGCTGAAGGACTACCTGAAGGACGAGGAGGACGACCTCTACTGGAGCCAGGGCGCAGTGGAGCTCATCGAGAAGATTGGCGTGCAGAATTGGCTGCTGCTGCAACTGTAAGTTGACCCCCCTAAGTTAGGGGGTTGGGGGTCTGAACAGGCGTAGATCCCTTATGTGTAACAATTATCGGGTCTGATTAACGCTTGTTCAGACCCCTAAATCCCCTAACTTAGGGGACTTGTAAGGATTATGAAAGAAAAGGTATTACAAGCTATGCGTGAGTTCGGTGCTCCCGTCAACGCTGGCAAGATTGCAGAAATTACAGGTATCGACCGCAAGGAAGTGGACAAGGCTTTTGCCGAACTGAAGAAGGAGGGTGCCATCGTGTCGCCCGTCCGCTGCAAGTGGGCTCCAGCCCAATAATCTCTCACGGCATCGCAATCAGTTTCTCCATCGCTTCGTCCTCATGATGGTGCTCGATGTAGTTCAATGTTAGTTACTCCTAATTTATCACAAAAGATTCCTCTGTATCGCTGATGATATGGAGGATTTTTTGTAACTTCGCACCCAATATGACAAAGAACAATATCTACCTCGCATCGAAACCGCGTTACGAGATTCTTGATGGACTGCGCGGTGTGGCTGCAATGCTGGTGGTGGCCTATCATTTGTTTGAAACCTATTATGGCGGCAAACCTGACCAGCCTATTAATCACGGCTATCTGGCAGTGGATTTCTTCTTCGTATTGTCTGGCTTCGTCATTGGTTATGCTTATGATGATAGATGGAGACCCTCCCCCAACCCCTCCCATGAAGGTAGGGGAGCGAATAGCTTTACTCTGTGGGCATTCTTCAAAAGGAGATTGATTCGTCTGCATCCGATGGTGATTTTCGGCACACTGTTTGGGGCTTTGATGTTCTACTTTGGCAGTTGTGGAGAGTTCCCGTTGATTAACCAAACGCCGTGGTATATGGTACTACTAGTGATGTTCTGGTGTTTCACGATGATCCCCCTGCCAAATACGATGGATATCAGAGGATGGGCAGAGACCAACCCACTCAACGGCCCTACGTGGTCGTTACAGTGGGAGTATATTGCCAACATCCTTTATGCACTCGTTATCCGCAGGTTATCGAAGGTAGCATTAGGCATCTGTGTGGCTCTCTTTGCCGTCCTTACAATTATCCTCTGCCTGAATATTGACATAACAGGATTCCTGGAAAAGCGTAGCTGGGCATCCTATACCGTTGTAGGCGGTTGGAGCACTACGCCTGACCAGCTCCAGGTGGGTCTTACCCGTCTGCTCTATCCCTTCTTCTGCGGACTGCTTATCTCGCGCGTAGGTAAGCTCATAAAGGTGAAGGCTGGCTTCTGGTGGTGCTCGCTGATGATTATTGTGTTGTTCTGCATGCCTTGGATGGGACTGGGCACCGAGGGCGAAGCCCGTTGGACAAACGGACTTTACGAGGCCGTCTGTATCCTCGTCTGCTTCCCACTCATTGTTGCAATGGGTGCTGGCAGCAGCGTAAAGGGCGGCAAGTCTGAGGCCATCAATCGCTTCTTAGGTGAAATATCCTATCCCCTTTACATCACACATTATCCGCTCATTTACATGCAGATGTCGTGGGCTGATAGTCATAAAGATGCCCCACTCGGTACCCACATCTTCGTTGCCGTCTGTATCTTCGTGCTCGCCATCCTCGTGGCCTACGGAGCTTACAAGCTCTACGATCTGCCTGTTCGTGAGTGGCTGAAACATAAACTCTTCCAATCTGCCGCAAAATGAGAATAGACCACATAGCAATGTACTGTCTTGACTTGGAAGGGATGAAAGAGTTCTTCGTCCGCTATTTCAATGGTGTTCCAAACGACATGTACCACAATCTCAATACAGGACTAAAGACGTATATCCTGAGTTTCGAGGACTCTGATGCGAGACTGGAGCTGATGACCCGTCCAGAGGTGGAGAACGAGGAAGAGAACATCTTCCGCCAGGGTTTCATTCACCTTTCTTTCTCCGTTGGCTCTGAAAAGATGGTTGACAACCTCACGAAAGTACTGAACGATGATGGGTATCAAGTGTTGAGTGGTCCAAGAAATACGGGTGACGGATATTACGAGAGTTGTATTGTCGGGCCTGAAGGAATTCAAATAGAGATAACAGAATGAGTATGAGAAAAGCAAGCAGAGCAATGGATGCCGCCTTTGCCTTGGAGGTATTGGATAAGGCACCATATGTCACCGTCAGTTTCATGCGGCCTGATGGCACACCCTACGGAGTACCCCTGTCGCTAGCCCGAACAGACGATAATACCTTCTACTTCCATTGTGCCCTGGAGGGCGAGAAGTTGGACTGTATAGCGGCAAATCCCCATGTGGCGCTGTCGGCAGTCACTCGCTGCACACCTACTGTCGGCCCTAAGGATGGCAGTTTTACGCTCCAATATAAATCAGCAATGGCTATTGGCAAAGCTGAAATTGTGACAGATAGAGACGAAAAGATAGAAGCACTCCGTGCTATTTGCCAGCGATTCCTACCCAAACACATGGATGCCTTCGACGATGCCATCGCCCGCAGCCTTGAGCGCACTGCCATTGTAAAGATTACCCTCACTGAGCCTCCAACGGGCAAGAGCAAGCAGTATGACAAGCAGGGTGAAGAGCTAAAGTGGCAAAGAATGGAATAGAGTTACGACGGCATGCTATAGACATGGACACTGGAACCTTGGGCTGCAGGCAGGTAATTGATGCCCCACCAACACATCTGCAAGAGTACGAAGGAAATGAGCAATACCCACAAAGCAAGCTTTGGCTTGTGAGTGGGTATTTGCCGGTAATGCACATAGACGAGATAGGCAAACCAGGTAATGGCAGCCCACGTTTCCTTGGGGTCCCACGACCAGTAGTGTCCCCATGCCTCCTTGGCCCAGAGTGCGCCAAAGAGCATGCCGATGGTCATAAATGCCAAACCGACATAGACGAGGTCGTCTAGTTGAGAATTTAGAGATGAGAGTTTAGAGATTAACGATTTTTCTTTGACAAGCAGGAAGATGACCATCAGTGTGGCGACGCCAAACACGGCGTATGCGAACATATAGACGATGACGTGAGGTGCAAACCAAGGACTCTGCAGGGCTGGCATCAGCGTCTTGCTGTGGATTTCGGGTTTGAAAAGGTTGATGCAGATGAACACCAACGCAAGGACGGTGGAGAACGAGAGAATCCACTTGTATCGCCAGCGGGAATAGACGATGATGCCTGCCAGCGGCAGGAAGAAGGAATACCAGAGGCGCGTTTCGCCCATCGTTCTTAACGGCGGACGCTCCAAGGAAATCCACATCATCAAGATAAAACTGAAGAACACGCCGAGGCCGATAACGGTAGATGTATAGGCCAACGTCGTCTTTTCACGCCACGCTGCCCAGGCACCTACGGCCCACAGCAGAACGGCTGCTATTGCGAAGTATATAAATTGTTCCCAGGTCATACGCGTTTCCTCCCCCCAAGAATAAACATACACACGGCACCAGCGAGCATCATGTAGATGCCCGTATAAACCAGCGGCAGCCACGGGTCGCTCACCAGTTCCAAGATGCTGGTCTGACTCATGGCACCCATCTGCGTGTCGTAGCCATATTGGTAGATCTTCCAGCCGTCCACCTCTACGGGCTTGTTCACCTCTACAGTGGTCTGGATGTTCTTGCCCGACTTCGTCAGAATCTGGATGTCGGAGGCAAAGCGGCGGGGCGAGCCGTCGTCGTAGGTCTCCATGATAAACTCCTTCAGTTCGATGGCGATGGGCATCTCCACAATCTGCTGTTGCGAGGTCAGTGCACGCCATTCGGGCTCTCCTTTCATCGTAATCATCTTCAGTCGTTGCATGTCGGCATTGCC
>JAFZCU010000149.1 GCA_017556145.1 Prevotella sp.
AACAACTACGACTGGATGAAGGATTTCACCTTCCTCGATTTCGCACGCGAGGTGGGCAAGCACATTACCGTGAACTATATGATGGCCAAGGACAGTGTGCAGCAGCGCCTGAACGGTACAGCTCGCGATGGTCTCTCATTTACGGAGTTCACCTATCAGCTGCTGCAGGGCTACGACTTCCTCTATCTCTATCAGCACAAGAACTGCAAACTGCAGTTGGGTGGCAACGACCAGTGGGGTAACATCACGACTGGTACGGAGCTCATCCGTCGCACCCTGGGCTACGAGAACGAGGCTTTCGCCCTCACCTGTCCGCTCATCACTAAGAGCGACGGTAAGAAGTTCGGTAAGACGGAGAGCGGCAACATCTGGCTCGACCCCAAGCGCACCACACCCTATAAGTTCTATCAGTTCTGGCTGAACGTCAGCGACGACGATGCAGAGAAGTACATCAAGATCTTCACCTCGCTGGAAAAAGAGGTGATTGATGCTCTCATCGAGGAGCACCGGGCTGATCCTGGCCGTCGTGTGTTACAGAAGCGTCTGGCTGAAGAGGTCACCGTGATGGTTCATTCGCAGGAAGCCCTCGATGCTGCCATCGAAGCCTCTAACCTGCTCTTCGGCAAGTCAACGAAAGAGGGACTGGAGAAACTCGACGAGCAGACCTTCCTTGATGTGTTCGACGGTGTGCCTCAGTTTGAGATTACCAAGGACCAGCTGGGGCAACCCGCGATTGAGCTGTTCACGACCGTTGCTCCCGTTTTCCCCTCAAAGGGTGAGATGCGCAAGATGGTGCAGGGGGGCGGTGTATCTCTGAACAAGGAGAAGCTCACTGACCAGAATCGCGAAATCACTGCTGGAGATCTCATCGACGGCAAGTATCTGCTGGCCCAAAAGGGCAAGAAAAATTACTACTTGCTGATCGTCAAGTAATATTTGGCTGCAAAATTTTGGTACTTCAAATTAATTTCGTACCTTTGCAGCCGATTTTGGACGATGGTGTAATGGTAACACTACAGGTTTTGGTTCTGTCATTCCCGGTTCGAATCCGAGTCGTCCAACTACTAAAACAACTTCTAAAACAAACAGAATTATGGCAAATCTATTTTCACTCGAAGGTAAGAATGCATGGATTACCGGTGCATCTTACGGAATTGGTTTCAACATCGCCAAGGCTTTCGTAGCAGCAGGCGCAAAGACCATCATCTTCAACGACATCAACGAGGCTGCCCTGCAGCGCGGTCTGGACAATTACAAGGAAGCTGGTATCAGCAACGTGAAAGGCTATGTCTGCGACGTGACCGATGAGAATGCTGTCAATGCCCTTGTGGAAACAATTCATAAAGAGGTTGGTCAGATCGACATCCTCGTCAACAATGCAGGTATCATCAAGCGCATCCCCATGCACGAGATGAAGCGCGCCGAGTTCCAGCAGGTCATCGATATCGACCTCGTTGGTCCGTTCATCTGCTCTTCGGCCGTGATTCCTGAGATGATGGAGCGCCGTGAGGGTAAGATTATCAACATCTGCTCGATGATGTCTGAGTTGGGCCGTGAGACCGTCAGCGCCTATGCAGCCGCCAAGGGTGGTCTGAAGATGCTCACACGCAACATCTGTTCTGAGTATGGCGAGTACAACATCCAGTGTAATGGCATCGGCCCGGGCTACATTGCCACCCCACAGACTGCACCCCTTCGCGAGCGTCAGGCTGACGGCAGCCGCCATCCGTTCGATAGCTTCATTTGCGCCAAGACACCTGCTGGACGCTGGCTCGATCCTTCTGAGCTGGGTGGACCCGCTGTCTTCCTCGCATCGCATGCATCAGATGCTGTCAATGGTCACGTGCTCTACGTTGATGGCGGAATTCTCGCCTATATTGGCAAGCAGCCGAAATAAAAACAGCACAAAAAAGGGGTTCCTAACGGAGCCCCTTAATTTTTATTTACAAAATAAGGTTTAGAGAGCGTCAGCGAGCTCAGCACCAGCCTTGAACTTAGCAACCTTCTTTGCAGCAATCTTAATCTTCTCCTTGGTAGCGGGGTTGATACCTTCACGAGCGGGGCGCTTTGCTACACTGAATGTACCAAAACCAACAAGCTGTACCTTGTCCCCTGCCTTCAGAGCACCCTTAATAGCTGCTACTGTTGCGTCAAGAGCTTTCTTTGCATCTGCCTTTGAGAGACCAGCACCTGCTGCAATCTTCTCAACCAATTCTGTTTTGTTCATAATGATGTTAATTTAAAAATTTATAGTAAAAATTAAAATATTCTTGAATTCCTTCGCAAATATAAGGGAAAGTTATCAAAAAAACAACAAAAAAACCGAAAAAATTGCTTTTTTATTGAAAAATAGTTGATAAAGGACCTTTTTTGGCCCAAAAACGAGATATTTTTCGTAATTTTGCGCCAAAATAGTAAAAAGTGCTTGTGCACTGATTCAGTTATTACAAGAGATTATAAATTAGCATATTACTGAAAGAAGATGTTTCGCATACCCACCATTACAAAGAATCTGTTGATTATCAACTTCATCGCTTTTCTGGCAACGGTAGTCCTACAGATGCGCGGAATCGACCTAGCCGATATCGGTGGTCTTCACTTTTTCATGGCCGAGGATTTCCACTTCTACCAACTGGTCACCTACTTGTTTCTGCACGCCAATTTTATGCACATTTTGAGCAATATGTTCGGTCTGTGGATGTTCGGTTGCGTGATAGAGAATGTGTGGGGTCCGAAAAAGTTCCTTTTTTATTACATTTGCTGCGGCATTGGCGCTGGTTTATGTCAGGAAATAGCCCAATTTGCATCTTTCTATTTCACTATCCACGAGCAAGATCCGAGCATTGGCGTGGCTGAGCTCTTCGTAGTGGGTCAGCAGTTGAGCCAACAGCTTAACACATGGACCACCATCGGTGCCTCTGGTGCCGTTTATGCTGTCATCCTCGCCTTTGGCATGTCATTCCCCAATGAGCGGTTGTTCATCATCCCGTTCCCCTTCCCTATCAAGGCCAAATGGTTTGTGCTGGGTTATGTGGCTATCGAGTTCTATTCATCTATCACGGCGGCAGGTGATGGTGTGGCCCATACGGCTCACCTTGGCGGTATGCTCTTCGGATTCCTGATGATCCGCTACTGGAACCGCCATCCTGATGCCAATTTCAACCGTAGCCGTGGGCATGAATTCTTCGAGGGACTGAAGCGCAACTTCGACCAGCGCCAGCAGCATAAGAATGCCAATCCCAACATGCATGCCGAACGGGGCGCTTCCAAGCAAGACGATATGGAGTATAATGCCTGCAAGCGCAGGAATCAGGAGGAGATTGATGCCATACTCGACAAAATCCGCAAGAGCGGCTACGACAGTCTGACCAAGGAAGAGAAACAAAAGCTGTTTGAGGCCAGCAAGCAATGATCAAGCAAATCAAGTCTTTTGTTGTCAACCTGATTGCTGGCGCCAACATCGCCACCATCTTACTGATGCTGTTGGCAGGCTATTCCGACAGGTTGAATCCTGAGCACTATCCCATCCTTTCCGTAATGGGCATGACATTCCCGGTATTCCTGCTGGTCAATCTGCTGTTCCTCTTCTTCTGGCTCACCGTCAAGTGGAAGAAGGCATGGATACCAATTGCCGGCTTTGCTGCAGCATACGGACCCATTACCCTGTTCTTACCGCTCAACATGCGCCAGGACGTTCCCGACCAGGCCATCAAACTCATCTCGTATAACGTCTGCACCTATGGTGGCAACTACAAATACGAGCAAGGTTTCGACACCGTCTTCAATTATCTGCAGCGTCAGAAAGCCGATATTGTCTGTTTGCAGGAGGATGTCGACACCTGGCGCAGGTTCGTCATGCAGCGATATGAAAAGATCTACCCATACAACGATACTACTGTGCTCCAAAAGAATGTCCGCTCCTTCAATTGCGTGGGCATCCACACCCGATTCCCAATCATCCGTAAGGAGCGCATCTGGTATCCGTCGAACACCAACGGCTCTGTGGCCTACTTCCTGAAGACAGACCACGACACCCTGCTGGTGATCAACAACCATCTGGAAGGCACCCATCTCTCGGATACTGACCGCGACAACTACGGACGCCTGCTGCGGGGCAAGATGGAGCGCGACACCGCCAAGGCCGAATCGATGTTCCTGATCGGGAAACTGGGAAAGAACAATGCCAAACGAGCCCCACAGGCCGATGCCGTCCATCGTTATATCGAGGCCCACAGACAATACCCCATCATCGTGTGTGGCGACTTCAACGACACCCCCATCTCCTATGCACGACGCACCATCGCACAAGGACTGACCGACTGTTTCCAGACAACAGGCAGAGGACTCGGATTGTCATATAATCAGAAAGGATTCTCTTTCAGAATTGATCATGTTTTATGCTCGCCCGACCTTCAGCCATACAATTGTCAGATTGACGACGAAATAGACGCCAGCGACCATTTTCCAGTCATCTGCTATATAAAAATGAGGGAAAATCCTTAAAAAAAGTGTCTTTTTTGACGAGAAATTTTTCCCTCTCGAAAAAAAGAACTATATTTGCACGCTAAAATATACACGAACAGAATATAATAATATCAAATAATATTAAAAATCAAAATGCAAAACAAAGGAATTGTAAAATTTATTGCAGTGCTTCTGATTCTTGTGTGCTGCTTCTACCTTTCCTTCTCATTCGTGACACGCCACTACGAGAGTAAGGCTGCTGCCATGGGCGAGGAGGCAGGTGCAGAGTACCTGGATTCAATCAACAATGAGAAGGTGTATATGGGCATCTACTCTCTGAAGCAGTGCCGTGAGATGGAAATTGGCCTGGGTCTTGACCTGAAAGGCGGTATGAACGTGATTCTTGAGGTATCTGTACCCGACGTGGTTGACGTGCTTGCTGACCACAAGACAGATGCTACCTACAAGAAGGCAATGGAACTTGCCAAGAAGGAAGAGGAGACCAGCCAGAACGACTTCATCTCTCTGTTCGTGAAGTATTGGAAACAAGAGGCCAACGGCCGTCCCCTCGCCGCTATTTTTGCTACCCAGCAGATGAAGGGCAAGGTGAGCACACAGTCTACCGATTCTGAGGTAGAGAGCGCACTCCGCACGGAGGTACAGGCTGCTGTCGACAACTCGTTCAATGTGGTTCGTAACCGTATCGATAAGTTCGGCGTTGTTCAGCCCAACATCCAGAAGTTGGAAGGTCAGTCTGGCCGTATCATGGTCGAGATGCCTGGTATTAAGGAACCCGAGCGTGTACGTAAGCTCCTCCAGGGTTCTGCCAACCTCGAGTTCTGGGAGACCTATAACTCTCAGGAGATTACCCCGCTGCTGGCTCAGTTGAATCAGCGCTGGGCTGTACAGGGTGGCCAGGTTGTTGACACCGTTGACGTTGAGCCAATTGTTGAAGAGGCTCAGGCCGCAGACTCTGTAAAGGCTGACACCGTGAAGGCTGCTACTGGCGACCTCGCTGCCAAGTTGGCTAAGAAGGATGCCAAAGACGCTGGTGACTCTAAGGCAGCTGAGCAGGCCAAGAAGCAGAATCCCCTGTTCTACTACTTCCAGCCCACACAGGGTAACGCCCTTGCTGTTGTAGGTTATGCCAACGCACGCGATACCGCTGAAATCAACAAGATCATCTACTCCGACCTTGCCCGTCAGATCTTCCCCGCTGAGTTGAAGCTCCGCTGGGGTGCAAAGCCTGAGGACTTCGGAGGCCAGAATACCAAGGGCGACATCTTCGAGCTCTATGCTCTGAAGATCACTGAGCCCTCAGGCCGTGCGCCACTGGAGGGTGATGTCATCACCAATGGTAAGGACGACTTCGACCAGATGGGTCATCCCTGCGTATCTATGCAGATGAACTCTGACGGTGCCCGTCGCTGGAGCCAAATCACCAAGCAGAACATCGGTAAGGCCGTTGCCATCGTGCTCGACGATGCCGTCTACTCTGCTCCACGTATCCTCACTCAGATTGATGGAGGTAACTCTCAGATTACTGGTAACTTCACCATCGAGGACACGAAGGACCTGGCTAACACGCTGAACTCAGGTAAGATGCCCGCTCCTACCCGTATCGTACAGGAAGAAGTGGTTGGTCCGTCACTCGGTGCACAGTCCATCAAGCAGGGTGTCATCTCCTTCATCGTAGCCTTCGTGCTGCTGATGATCTACATGATCCTGCTTTACGGCTTCATCCCAGGTATCCTCTCCGATATCGCCCTGCTGTTCAACCTGTTCTTCACACTGGGTATCCTCACCTCGTTCCAGGCAGCTCTGACCATGCCGGGTATCGCCGGTATCGTGCTGACGCTGGGTACCGCTGTGGATGCCAACGTGCTGATCTACGAGCGTATCAAGGAAGAGCTCAAGAAGGGTCTGAGCATGAAGGAAGCCCTCAACAAGGGTTACTCCAACGCTTTCAGCGCCATCTTCGACTCTAACCTGACATCATTGATTACAGGTATCATCCTGCTCTACTTCGGTACAGGTCCCGTGAAGGGCTTCGCCACCACTTGGATCATCGGTATCTGTGTATCCTTCTTCACCGCTGTATTCATGACCCGTCTGGTCTACGACTACATGCTGAGCAAGGACAAGTGGACGAACCTCACCTTCGTGACAGCTTACTCGAAGAACCTGATGCAGAATGCCAAGTACCACTTCATGGGTATGTACAAGAAGACCTTCACCATCTGGGGTGCTATGGCACTGATCTGCATTATCTCGTTCGCTGTTCGCGGTCTGAGCCAGAGCATCGACTTCACCGGTGGTCGTAACTACGTGGTGACCCTCGATAAGGAAACACCTGTTGAGACCGTTCGTCAGGCAATGGCAGGCGCCTTCATCAACACCATGGGTGAGAAGGCTAACCAGGAGGCTAACACCTCTGTCATCGCCCTCGGTACTGATGGCAAGACCGTCCGTATCTCTACCAACTGGGATATCGAGTCGAACAATCCTGAGGT
>JAFZCU010000150.1 GCA_017556145.1 Prevotella sp.
CGTGAAGCCAGAGACCCGCTACCGTGTGGATGAAGACCACGTGACATTCTACGGCATCAGCTCAGCCGACCGCATCAGCGTACATAATACCGGCGGTGTGCAGATGCCCGTCCGCCTGACTTCTGACGGCAGCGATGCCGTTCTCTCGCTCGCCCAGCTCCCAAAGGGCATCTATCTCGTCACCATCAACGGCAGAACCCTTAAATTCATACGGCCATGATACGCAAGCTATACATTATTATAATGATGGCCCTCGTGGCTCTGACGGGCTTCGCCCAGCAGACAGGCGACGTAATCTACGTCTACCAGAAGGACGGGGAAATTCAGACGTTTCTCCGCAGTGAGATAACCGAGTTCTACTACGGCTTCGAGGATGAGGACGGTGTGACTCACGATGACCTCCAAATGCAGTGGATTGTACTTAGCGACAGTATCTGCAAGATCCCGCTGGCCAATATCGACTCCATCAGTTTTGTCACGCCGCCGACAGTCTTCCAGCCTGGTGTCACCGTCATTGAGCAGAGCCTGATGCAGTATGTGGAGAGCAGCGACAGTCTGACCATCCAGTTTGCCGCCAACACCCCTGCCAACCTTCTGCCGAAAGTTGGCGAGGTGATTGCCACCGCTGAGATGAACGAAAAGTTCCCCATCGGCTTTATGGGCAAAGTCAAGAAGGTCAGCGGCACAACTATTGAGTGTGATGCTATTAATTACGAGGATGCCTTCAAAACCCTCTATAGCATCAATATCGTCAAGGCCGACACTATCAAGTCCGCGGATGTCCGCAGACGTGCAATCGACTGGAATAAAGAGGCAAGAGTCACACTGCCTACTTGGAACATCGACTTCAGCCCCGAGGCCAAGTCGAAAATAGCCAGTATTGAGGATTTGTCCTTCAAAGGCGGTATCAAGGCCGTGATGAGCATCTCGCCAGAATTCTACATCAAGGCTGCGCTCATCATCAACGAGCAGCAGGGTTTTAACTTCAGTGCCGACATTATCGGTAACTACGATTTGCAGGAAACACTCGGTCTATACGGTGGGCTGGAGTTTAACCACGACTTCGAACTGCCCCAAGATCCAGTCAAGGTGTCTCTTGGTTACGGCGTATTCTTCTATCTCAACTTCGGTGCATTCCTCCGCGCAAGTGCCACCCTCTCGCTCGCTAACGTCTGGACGCAGCACTTCAGGTCGCAGACCTCCTTCCGTTTCGGCTCTAAATGGAAGGATGAGCCAAAGATAAGCCACGATTTCACGCAGACCAAGTCAAATCACGACGTTGTTGGATGTATTGACGGCTCAGTCATGGCCGGCGGCTTTGCCGAGTTGGGGCTCACCTTTCTCGATAGACATCTTGACAAACTGATGCTCCGTGGCGAATTCGGTATCGAAGGCGTTGGCCATTTTGTATTCCTCAACTCCGAAATCGTCAAAGCTAAGAACCAGACTAAATACTACGAGATGCTCAAAAACAGCGAGGTCGACCTCAACTACTTCGCTAATGCCACCATACAGGCAGAACTCGGTACGCTCAACTACACCCAGAACACGCCCTACAACTACACTTTCCCCCTTGCCAAATGGAACCTCGTGCCCTCATTCTCCCGCACGGAGTTCGAGCAGTGCTACTCACCGCGCAATGCTGCCGACGCCCGTGTCCGTGCCTCTGGCAACCTGATTGACGATGTGAATGTCGGCTTCAAGGTCTATACAGTGAAAGGCGAGGAGGTGGGTACCTATGTCTTTGACGATTACTACAAGAAGGGCGAACAACAGTTCGGCAACCGCTTCGAGGGTCTCGACATGAATGAGGACTACAGGGTCTACCCAGTCGTCCGCATCAATGATGTCTATGATATCCTGGCCTCGCCATCAGTTTTGTTGGAGAAGAGTCCCTTCCCTGTCACCATCGTCGACTTCAAGCAGACGGGCTCACACTACTCCAAACAGAAGGGCTATGAGTACGACGGACGCAATTACTTCTACAAATTCAATGCCACCACCACCGTAGAACTCTCGGAAGATGCAAAGGATATCAAGGACTGGGGCTACATCTATCACGACATCTATGGTGAGGACAAGAAGATTTCCTGTGCCAACCTCGGCGGCCGTAACTATCCGGATACCCGCTATGCCTACTACTATAACGAGCCGTATCGCACTGTTGAACTATATCCCTATGTGCAGTATGAGGGAGAAACGGAGATTCAGAAAGGCAAAACCCCCAAGACCTATGAGGTGGAATATACTCATGTTGCAAATCTTTCCTGTCCGGACAACAATCATCCTCATGCCATTGACCTCGGCCTGCCCAGCCGTACGCTTTGGGCCTGCTGCAATGTCGGAGCCAGTGATCCAGAAGATCATGGAGAGCATTATGCATGGGGTATGACAACAAATGTCGTTGGAGAACAATACCCCTTGGGAAGAACCTTATGGGGTTTAGATATTGCCGGGACACGATATGATGTGGCTCACGAGAAGTGGGGAGGCGCTTGGAGTATGCCAACCAAAGCGCAAATGCAAGAACTCATGGACTACTGTTCTTCTGAATTCTCTATCATTGGCTCGTATGATAATGGAGGCGGAGTCCGATTCACCGGACCAAACGGAAATAGTATCTTGCTTGTCGCTGCTGGTATGCTCAACAATATTGGAACAGAAGAGGGAGTTAATGATCGTGATAAAGCAATAAATATCAGTTATTCTGCCGGTTATGCTTGGCAACCAGAACAAGATGTCGACTACCATTATGATGGTCATTATTGGACATCGACAGATACCAGGGGCTTGGAGTTTGACGCATACTATTGGTTTAGGTGGCTATATACTGATGATACGTACACCACATTGAATCGTTATGAGATGTATGCATCTTATTTTCAGGTGCCAAATCTTTCTCTTGGCAATTTATATCATAAGACTTCGGATCTTCGTTTTTCAGTCCGTCCTGTTATGAAGAAGAAGTAACTCACTGCGCCACGCTGTGGTAATACACTTTCAAGCCCTCTTCGGAGGATTCAAAGAAAAAGCCCTCTTCGGAGGGCCTTTTTTTTGTTGAAAAACGGTATCACGGGTATCACGGTATCATGGTATCACGGGTATCACGGCAAGAAAAAATCCTGCCTTTTCTTGCAAGTTCCGAAGTTTTCCATTACCTTTGCAGTGAAAAAGAACGAAACTATCATGAAACCATATCCATCTATCCGCTATATGAGACAACTGATGCTAACCATCATCCTGCTGCTATGTCTGCCGGTAACAGGTCAGATAGAGAGCAGGCTGACCTATCGGCGCTATACCATTCAGGACGGCTTGCCGCAGATGCAGACCGAGAAAGTGTGGCAGGACTCACGCGGGTATATCTATATTGGTACGTTGTCGGGTTTTGTCCGTTTCGATGGAAAGACGTTTACCTCGTTTCTGAAAGGACGGCGGTATAATATCGTTGGATTTGTGGAGACAGGAGGTTGTGTAAGGGCGCTCGACTTCAGGCGGCAGTGGCTCACCAGCTACGACGGTGTAGAGATGCAGCCGATAGATGCTGAGTGGCGGTGGCTGTTGAATAATTACAACAGTGGGAGCCTGCCTGATGACTATGTCCTGTTGGAGGACGAACAGGAGGAGAACCGTCGTTTGTGTCGCGTGACACCAGAGGGGTTCCTGCCTGTTGTCAAAGGGGCATTGCTCGACCAGATGACACCTGACAGAAGACTCTATCTCGACTCTACGGGACTCTATGTGCCCACCGGACAAGGGCTCTATCTGGTGCCTCGAAACGCGGGGGATAAAGCGAGATTTGCCAGAAGGGCGGTGAGACTCTCAGACAGGCAGGATATCTACACACTGCTGCGGACGGATAAGGATCTGCTGGCCATTGCCAAGGACGGCATCTATACCGTTGGCCATCAGGGTCTTACCCTGAAGACCGCCTTCGACTTCAAGGCTCCCGACTACGGCATCATTGCCCGGCGACTGATGGACGGTGGCTTGGTACTGGCCGACGCTCACACCCTCTATGAATATGACGGACAAAGGATGAAGGAATTGGCTTCGGGCATTAAACTGGTAAAAGACGTGTATGTTGACAAGTGGGACCGTTTGTGGGCTGCCACCTATGAAGGCTTGTATTGTTTCTTTAACCGGTGCTTTACCATTCACCGTCTGACTGACAAAGATGATATCATAAGGGCCATCGGCGTGGATGGTGAAGAACGGTTGGTGATGGGCTCCTTAAACGGCAAGCTGTTCGTTGGCGAGAACATGGTTGAAGACAATCCCGACAATTTCTATGCCCCAAACGCCGTGACCATTGATGGCAACGTGTATATGGCAGGCAAGGACGATGTGGCCTGCTATGACGGCACCCTCAACTGGCTCCACCTGCCCCGCGACCGCTATCAGTTTGTGGGCAAGGCCGGTGGGCGGCTGATTGTCGGAAGCCGGAAATGCATGACTGCCTACGATCCTAAAACGGGCCTTGTGGATACCCTCTCGACGGAAATACCCCATCCGTGGTGTGCGACAGAAGACGGTCAGGGCAGGCTCTGGGTCGGCACCTCCTTCGGACTCTATGCTGACGGCCAGAAACAAGACTATCCCCAGAAACTCATCGTCACCACGATGGAGAGCGACAACCAGGGAAATATCCTCTTTGCCTCGAAAGACTCCCTGCTGATGATTCGCAACGGAGACGTGGTTCCCCTGAATATGCCGGAGCTGGCAGGCCATGAGATACGGTCGCTGCATGTATCGCCTAAAGGGTTTCTGATAGTGGCAGTCATCGACGGGTTGTTTGTAAGTCGCATCAGTGAGAACTATCAAATCAGCGACACCCGCTTCTTCGACCACACCAATGGTTTTACAGCCTTGGAGCCGCTGATGGCCACGATGGCGGAAACAGCCGACGGCACCGTATGTTTGGCGGGCGTGGAAGAGATGACCTCGTTCCGTCCGGCAGCGCTATTGGACTATCGTCCGGAAAACACCTATATTGCTCCGCCACTGCGCTGGTGGCAGCACTGGTGGGTAGTGCTCACGGCCGTATTACTGCTGTCGATCATCGTTTGGGGAATCACCCGATGGATAGAGAAACGGCGTAACAGACGGAAGATGATACATCTGGAACGGGCAAAGCAGGAAAAAGACCGTCAGATCAGTGCCATCCGCAAGAAAGCCATTGAAGCGGAACCGGGTGAACTGGCCAAGGACATTGTCAAGATGACGGAAAACACAGAAGACACCCGCTTTACCATCCGTACGATCAACGGCACCACCATCATCACAAACATTGCCGACATCGCCTATTTCAAAGCCGACGGCAACTATTCACAGATGGTCATGTTCCAGAGGACGGAAACCTTACAGTCAGGATTAGGAAAACTGGAGAAGACACTCAATCCACAGGTATTTGTCAGGGCTGACCGCAGCACATTGGTAAATATCCATAATATAAGCTACTTGGATGCCAGGCAGCGCAGATGCACTTTCAGGTCGGCCGATAACATCGAAGTGGAGACAACTCTGCTGACACCTGCCTTCAAGCGTCTGGAATCCATGCTATAATATCAAAAAACTCAAATATTTTTGGTTTTTTGCTCACTTATTCGTACCTTTGCAGGCGTTATGAAGATATTATTGTTAGGCAGCGGGGGCCGTGAGCACGCCCTTGCATGGAAAATAGCTCAGAGTGAGAAATGTGAGAAGCTTTACATTGCCCCGGGCAATGCGGGTACAAGCAACTGTGGCGAAAACGTGGCGATGAAGGCCGACGACTTCGAGGCCATCAAGCAGTTTTGTGTTGACAACGGCGTAAGCATGGTGGTGGTGGGTCCCGAAGACCCGCTGGTGAAGGGTATCTACGACGAACTGAAGGCTGACGCCCGCACGAAGGACATCCCCGTGATCGGTCCCTCGAAAGCAGGTGCCGTGCTGGAAGGCTCGAAGGACTTCGCGAAAGGCTTCATGCAGCGTCACCACATCCCCACGGCGCGCTATCAGACTTTCGATGGCGAGCATCTGCAAGAGGGATTGGCCTTCCTTGAGACATTAGAACCGCCTTATGTGCTCAAGGCCGACGGTCTCTGTGCGGGAAAGGGCGTGCTGATACTCCCCACCCTCGACGAGGCCAAGCAAGAGCTGAAGGAGATGCTGGGCGGTATGTTCGGCAATGCCTCATCGCAGGTGGTGATAGAGGAATTCCTGAGCGGCATCGAGTGCTCGGTATTCGTGCTGACCGACGGCCGCCACTATAAGATCCTGCCTGAGGCCAAGGACTATAAGCGCATCGGCGAACACGACACGGGGCTGAATACGGGCGGCATGGGCTCGGTGACACCTGTGCCCTTTGCCACGAAGGCGTGGATGCAGAAGGTGGAAGAAAGGATCATACGGCCTACGGTAGAGGGACTGGCTGCAGAAAATATTGACTATAAGGGGTTCATCTTCTTCGGACTGATTAACGTGGGGGGTGAGCCGATGGTGATTGAATACAACTGCCGGATGGGCGACCCGGAGACAGAGAGCGTGATGCTGCGCCTGAAGAGCGACATCGTAGACCTGTTTGAGGGTGTGGCAGCGGGCGACCTCGACCAGCGCACCATCGAATTTGATCCGCGGGCTGCTGTCTGCGTGATGCTCGTCAGCGGCGGTTATCCCCAAGCCTACAAGAAGGGCTATGCCATCACCGGCATCGATGAGGTGGAGGGGAGCATTGTCTTCCACAGCGGTACGGCGCTGAAGGACGGCGAGGTGGTGACCAACGGCGGCCGTGTGATTGCGGTGAGCAGCTACGGCAAAGACAAGGCCGAGGCCCTGCAGAAATCCTTCGAGGAGGCGCAGAAGATCCAGTTCACCGACAAGTATTTCCGACGCGACATCGGAGCTGACCTATAATCACGGCCTTGAAAGCGAGTCAGTTACAGAAGATTGTAGCCGGAAGCCGTCTTACCTTTCCTGTGACGGTGGTCTACGGACTGGTGCTCTGCCTCATCGGCGGTGTCATACAGCACCAGTGGTGGCTCCAGCTGGCATGCTATGCCCTGGCGGCCTATCTGATGATCCAGCTCAACAACTTCAATGCCCTGATCCGCATCTACAGCCGGTCGACGACAGCCGCCTTCATCATCCTCTCGGGTGTGGCGTGCTTCATCTTCCCCTCGCTGGCAGGAGACCTGGTGACTGTGGGACTCATTGCGAGCCTGCTGACACTCTTCGTGACCTACCAGAACCGCGAGGCGGCGGGATGGACCTACTACACCTTCCTCATTCTCGGACTGTCGAGCCTGGCCAAGGTGCATCTGCTGGCGCTCATCCCCATCTACTGGATCCTGATGATCTTCCTCAGCAGCCTCAGCCTGCGCACCTTCATCGCCTCGCTGGCGGGACTGCTTACGCCCTACTGGTGCTGGCTGGCGTTGGTGATATTCCTTTACAAGGGCGATCTCAGTGCGATAGGCGGCCACTTCCAGGCATTCACGGCAGTGGACTTCCCCGGTGCCTACGACAGCATACCGCTCCCGCACTATCTGACCTACGCTTTCCTGATAGTCCTCGCCGTGACGGGCATCGTGCATTTCCTGCGGAAGAGCTACAACGACAAGATCCGTACGCGACAGCTGTTCTATAGCATCATGTTTTTTGACATCGTGGTGCTGGTGCTGATTCCCCTCTTCCCGCAACACTACGACCTGCTGCTGCGGCCTGCCATCATCCTGACGAGTCCCCTGATAGGTCATTTCATTGCCCTGACCCATACCAAGGTGACCAACATCGCCTTTTACTTCATCCTGATCGCCGCTCTGTTGCTGACAGGTTTCAACCTATGGATTTCATCATTCACTTCCTGACCCAGTACGGCTATTGGGGTATGTTTCTGGCAGCCTTCCTGGCCGGCAGCTTCTTCCCTTTCTCGAGCGAGGCGGTAATCATCGCGCTGATGGCTACGGGACTCGACCCGTGGGTACTGATGATCTACGGTACGGCTGGCAACGTGCTGGGCAGCGTGCTCAACTACTGCGTGGGACGGATGGGCAAGATGGAATGGATAGAGAAATACCTGCATGTGAAGAAGAAGGACCTGGACAGGGCCCACCGGTTTCTGGCAGGACGGGGCGCCTGGATGGGATTCTTCGCCTTCCTGCCCGTCCTGGGCACTGCCATCACCATTGTGCTGGGGCTGATGCGCTCGAACATCATCATCACCTTCATCGCCATCACACTTGGTAAAATATTCCGTTACATTATCTTAATCTACGGTGCCGGATTATTCATGTAACGTTAATTTATGTAGAGCGACAGCAAATTCTTCACTTTTCACTTTTCACTTTTCACTTCTTTTTAGTACCTTTGCATCCAAATCAGATTTTTAACGTTAAAAAACAATATCTTAGATGAAACAATTCAGACTGGTGGACAATGTCCTCGGGTGGCTCGCATTCATGATAGCCGCCTTTGTCTATTGCTCTACCATTGAGCCCACTGCATCGTTCTGGGACTGCCCGGAGTTTATCACCACTGGCTATCGCCT
Organism: Prevotella sp.; assembly: GCA_017556145.1. Lineage (GTDB taxonomy): Bacteria > Bacteroidota > Bacteroidia > Bacteroidales > Bacteroidaceae > Prevotella. The sequence goes on from JAFZCU010000150.1 coordinate 8,528, forward strand.
TGAAGTAGGTCACCCGCCCGGGGCACCGTTCTTCATGCTCACGGCCAACCTGTTCTCGCAGTTTACCAGCGACCCCACGCAGGTGGCGAAGATGGTGAACATCATGAGTGCCTTGCTTTCGGCCACGTGTATCCTGTTCCTTTTCTGGAGTATCACCCATCTGGTGCGGCGGCTCCTCGTCGACCGGTTTGAAGATATCACCCTGGCGAAGCTGGTGGCCATCGAGGCTTCCGGACTCGTTGGTGCGCTCATCTACACATTCAGCGACACGTTCTGGTTCTCGGCTGTCGAGGGTGAGGTGTATGCCTATTCCTCTGCCTTCACGGCTGTGGTATTCTGGCTCATCCTGAAATGGGAGGACCATGCCGACGAGCCTCACAGCGACCGCTGGCTGATATTGATCATGTATATGACAGGTCTCTCCATCGGTGTTCACCTGCTGAACCTGCTTTGTGTGCCCGCCATCGGACTGGTGTATTACTACCGCAAGTTCCCCAATGCCAACCTGAAGGGTTCGTTGGTGGCCCTGGGCATCTCTGTGGTGATCCTGGCTGCCGTGCTCTATGGCGTCGTGCCTGGCATCATCACCGTGGGCGGCTGGTTCGAGCTGTTCTTCGTCAACACCTTGGGCATGCCGTTCAACACGGGTGAGATTATCTATATCTTCCTGCTGGTGGCCTGTGTGATCTGGGCGGTCTACGAGACCCAGACGCAGAAGCACAGCCTGACGGTGCAGAACATTGCCTTCCTGATTGCCGTGGGCATGCTCGGCATCCCGTTCTACGGCTACGGTTGGAGTGCCTTCATCATCGGCGTGATTGTATTGGCAGCCCTTTGGTTTGCGCTGAAGCTCTCGAAAGACAAGCTCCCGCTCATCACGGCCCGTGCCAAGAACACCGCGCTGCTCTGCATGCTCATGCTCATGATCGGCTATTCCACCTATGCCCTCATCGTAATCCGTTCGTCGGCCAATCCCCCGATGGACCAGAACTCGCCTGAGGATATCTTCACCCTAGGCGACTACCTAGGCCGCGACCAGTACGGCCAGCGTCCGTTGTTCTACGGTCAGGCCTACACCTCACAGGTGGCCCTCGAGGTGGAGGGTAACATGTGCAAGCCCGTCATGTCGAAGGGCAAGCCTGTCTACCAGCGTAAGGAGAAGGCCTCTGCCGACGAGAAGGACTCGTACTTTGTGGTCCGTACGAAGGATGAATACAAATATGCGCAGAACATGCTGTTCCCACGTATGTATGATGCCGGTCATGCCGGTGCCTACGAGGCGTGGATGGGTGGCGTCAGCGGCACCGAGGTGCCCTACGACCGTTGTGGCGAGCCCATGATGATCAAGGTGCCCAGCCAGTTTGAGAACATCCGGTTCTTCCTCTCCTACCAGTGCAACTTCATGTACTGGCGCTACTTCATGTGGAACTTCGTCGGCCGTCAGAACGACATCCAGGGTAATGGCGAACTGGAGCACGGCAACTGGATTACCGGTATCCCCTTCATCGACAATGCCCGCTTAGGCGACCAGAGTATGCTGCCCGACGACCTGAAGCAGAACAAGGGGCACAATGTGTTCTACTGTCTGCCCCTCATCCTCGGTCTGTTAGGACTGTTCTGGCAAGCGTGGTACTCTCGCAAGCGTAACGTTGGCGGGAAGATCATCGACGACCCCATCGGCATCCGTCAGTTCTGGGTGGTGTTCTTCCTGTTCTTCATGACCGGTCTGGCCATCGTGGTCTACCTGAACCAGACACCGATGCAGCCGCGTGAGCGCGACTACGCCTACGCCGGATCGTTCTATGCTTTCGCCATCTGGTGCGGCATGGGCGTGGCTGCCATCATCAGCTGGCTCGAGCGCAAGCTGAAGAAAGAGTCACTTGTCCTGGCCGGGATAGTCGGACTAGTCTGTCTGTTCGTTCCTATTCAGATGGCCTCGCAGACCTGGGACGATCACGACCGCTCTGACCGCTACTGCTGCCGCGACTTCGGACAGAACTATCTCATGACCTTGCAGGAGAAGGGTAATCCGATTATCTTCACCAACGGCGACAACGATACCTTCCCGCTCTGGTACAACCAGGATACGGAGGGTGTGCGCACTGATGCCCGAGTCTGCAACCTATCATATCTGCAGACCGACTGGTATATCGACCAGATGGTGCGTCCGGCCTACGACTCCCCGTCGCTGCCCATCACCTGGAACCGTCTGGAATACTGTGCCGGCACCAACGAATATGTGCAGGTAGACCCGTCGCTCAAATCACAGGTGCTCGAGCTCTACCGTGAGAACCCCGAAGAGGCAAAGGAACAGTTCGGCGACGAGCCCTTCGAGCTGAAGAACATCCTCAACAACTGGGTACGCTCAAATGTTAAGGACTTCCACGTGATTCCCACCGACACCGTGTATGTCACCATCGACAAGGAGGCTGTCCGTCGCAGTGGCATGATGATGGCCAGCGACTCCATCCCCGACAAGATGGTCATCTCGCTGAAGGGTAAGGGTGCCCTCTACAAGGGCGACCTGATGATGCTCGAGCTGATTGCCAACGCCAACTGGGACCGTCCGATCTACGTGGCAACGACCGTTGGTCAGGAGAACTACATGAATCTGGGTGAGAACTTCGTACAGGAAGGTCTTGCCAACCGCATCACGCCGTTCCATACGCACGATACCGACGGACATGGCAACCTCATCCCCGTGGAGGGTGTCGCCAATTTCGATACGGAGAAGGTCTACGACAACGTGATGAACAAGTATAAGTACGGCAACGTGAAACAGGAGGGTATCTATCTTGACGAGACTGTCACCCGTATGTGTTACACCCACCGTCGGCTGCTCGCCACACTGGCCCTCAACCTCATCGACGAGGATAAGGCCGACAAGGCGAAGGCCGTGCTCGACAAGTGTGAGAAGGAGTTGCCGGCCTATAATGTGCCTCACGACTATGCCAGCGGATCACTTGACCTGGCCCGTGCCTATACCTACACCGGACAGAAGGAGAAGGCCCAGCAACTGGTTGATGAGCTCTGGAAAAAGTCACAGCAATACTTGCAGTGGTACTGCTCGCTCAATGGTTTCCGCTTCGAGAGCTCGCAGCGTGACTGTCTGATCCAGCTCTATGTGATGAACCAGCTGGTGGATCTGCAAAGCAGTCTCGATGAGAAGAAGGGTGACCAGAGAGCACAGCAGCTGGACGCCATCGCCAAACTCTATCACGCCAAGGGCGGCAAATTCGAATAATCACAATATGTTTATCGAGCAACCCGCCATCTACCTCCGCTGGCTCTATCCGAGAGCCTATTGGCGGATGGACCGTCATGAGAAGGCCGTCTATCTGACCTTCGACGACGGTCCCATCCCGGAGGCGACGCCCTTCATCCTCGACACTCTGAAGGCATTCGAGGCGAAGGCGACCTTCTTCATGGTGGGTGACAACGTGCGAAAGTATCCGGACATCTTCAAGCGGATTGTGGCTGAGGGCCATCAGGTAGGCAACCATACGCACAACCACATCGGAGGACTGCGGCATACCATCAAGGAATACAGCTATAACGTCGAGAAGGCCAATGCCTATATCCACAGCCACTACGTGCGGCCCCCTCACGGCTGGATGCGACTGAGTCAGTATGCCTGGCTGAGCCGGAAATACAAGATCGTGATGTGGGACCTCGTCACCCGCGACTATTCCAAATGGCTGACCGCTGAGGAGGTGGTGAATAATGTAAAGGAATACACGCGTAATGGCTCGATCATCACCTTCCACGACTCGCTGAAATCGATCGACAAGCTGCGCACGGCCCTCCCCGAAGCCCTGCAGTGGCTCAAGGACCAGGGCTATACCTTCCGCATCTTCCCCTAATCGGATGATTCAGATTACTCTGAATACTCCGATTACTCAGATTATTAAAACCAACAATATGAAAAGAATCCTAGCAACCTGCTTATTAGCAACCACATTCACAATGACTACAAACGCACAGCCCCAGCTCCGCGCCGACAATATCGACGAGGTGCTCAAGGCTATGACCCTTGAAGAGAAAGCACGACTCCTTGTAGGCGGTTCAAACACATTCTTCGGCGACCAGGCTGCCGTAGGCGGTGAGGCTGACCTCGTGGCCGGCGCTGCCGGCACGTCGCCTACCATCCCCCGGCTGGGCATCCCCGCCACCGTGCTTACCGACGGCCCTGCCGGTGTACGCATCAACCCCACCCGCAGGGGTACTGATAAGACCTTCTATGCCACTGCCTTCCCCATCGGCTCCTGTCTCGCATCAACATGGAACACAGAGCTTGTGAATCAGGTAGGTCAGGCCATCGGCAACGAGACGAAGGAATACCGCTGCGACGTGATTCTCGGTCCGGGCATGAACCTCCACCGCAATCCCCTCTGTGGCCGTAACTTCGAGTACTACTCGGAAGATCCCCTGCTGACAGGTAGGATTGCAGCTGCCTATATCAATGGCGTACAGAGCCAGGGCGCAGGTGTATCGGCCAAGCATTTCGCCGTCAACTCGCTGGAGACCGACCGCACCTCTGTCGATGAGCGTGTTTCTCAGCGTGCTGCCCGCGAGCTTTATCTGCGAGGCTTCGAGATTGCCGTCCGCGAGAGTAACCCCTGGACCGTCATGGCCTCGTATAACAAGATCAACGGCGAGTTCTCGATGGGCAACCATGACCTGCTCACCAAGATCCTGCGTGACGACTGGGGCTTCAAGGGCATCGTCATGACCGACTGGATCGGCATCCGTGAAGGTCTGCCCACCACCCGTGAGGTGCAGGCCGGCAACGACCTCATGGAGCCCGGCCAACCCTCACAGACGAATGAGATCATCGAGGGAGTGAAGAGCGGTAAGCTCGACATCAAGGATGTAGACCGCAACGTGCGCCGCATGCTTGAGTATATCGTCAAGACACCGAGTTTCCACAAATACCCCGCCACCAACAGTCCCGACTTCAAGGCCCATGCCGCCATCACCCGCCAGAGTGCAAATGAGGGCATTGTCCTGTTGAAGAACAATGGTGCCCTGCCCTGGAAGGGCGGCATCAAGACCGTCGCTTTGTTCGGCGAGAACTCCTACGACTTCCTCTCCGGTGGCACAGGTTCCGGCTGCGTCCATCCCCCTTATGTTATCGACATGCTCCAAGGTCTTGAGAATGCCGGCATCAAGTCGTCGCCTGTCCTCACCGACATCTACCGCAAATACATTGAGTTTGCCAAGGTGAAGTTCCAGGCCGAGCGCCATCCTGCCAAGTGGTACCAGCGTGAGATGTTCGGTCAGCAGAAATATCCGGAGATCGGCATCTCGCCCATTGCCATCAACAATGAGGTGCGTACTGCCGATGCCGCCATCATCACCATCGGTCGTCAGGCTGGTGAGGGTGTCGACCGCGATATCGAAACCGAGTTCAACCTCATCCCCGAGGAGCGTGCGCTCATCACCGATGTCTGCAACGCTTTCCACCAGGCCGGCAAGCCCGTCATCGTCATTATCAACTCAGGTTCAGTCATCGAGACTGCCTCGTGGAGCAGCTATCCCGATGCCATCCTCTGCGCCTGGCAGCCCGGTATGGAGGGCGGCAACTCCATCGCCGACCTGCTCACGGGCAAGGTCAATCCTTCTGGCAAACTCACCATGACGTGGCCCATCGCCGCTACCGACCATGCCTCGACACAGAACTTCCCCGGCCAGATTGATTACTACAGTTTCAAGGACATGGTTGCCAACAAGCGTCCCATCGCCGGTCATACCTATACCAACCACGAGGAGGACATCTATGTAGGCTACCGCTACTTCGACACCTTCCAGAAGAATGTGGCCTATCCCTTCGGCTTCGGTCTGAGCTACACCACATTCAGTTTCTCCAAGCCTGTGGTGAAAGCCAAGGGAAAGGATGCTGTTGAGGTAAGCATCACCATCCAGAACACTGGTAGTGTGGCCGGTAAGGAAGTGGCGCAGGTCTATGTCCAGGCCCCGAAGGGTCGTCTGGAGAAGCCTGTCCAGGAGCTGAAAGGCTTTGCCAAGACGCGCAGTCTCCAACCCGGCGAGAGTCAGGTGCTCACAATGGTGATTCCCGTGCGTGACCTTGCTTCCTTCGACGAGGCCAACTCACAATGGCTCACAGAGGCTGGCACCTACACCTTCCGCATCGGTGCCTCCAGTCGTGACATCCAGGCAACAGTCTCGCTCAAATTGAATGAATATACCGAGAAGTGCAGTCAGGCGCTGGCCCCCCAGCAACGGCTGAGACTCCTTAAACAATAATCCATAAGAAAATGAAGCATTTGAAAAACTATCTCTTTGCCCTCGGCTGTCTGGCAGCCGCAGGGCTTACCTCATGTCTCAGTGACAGCGACAGTGATGAAAACACAGGAATCAGTCGACAGGAAATCAGCCAGTGCCTGGCCGCTACAAAGGGCAACTACACTGGAAAAATATTGTTTGAAGTCGAGAATTCCAATGACTCCAACGACCATATCGACACACTCGACATTGACTGGAGCGTCACCACCGACACGATGGTAGTCATCAACCAGTTCCCTCAGGCTGCATTCCTGGAGAACATTAAAGACAGCACCATGAAAGCAGCGTTGGCAGCAGCGGAGCCCGCAGAGTCTAAGATTATGATCAACTTCTATCAGGCAAGCCCCATTGTGTTCTTATTATACCCTTTCCCGATAATCTACGACATCGAATACAAGGGTGAACCACATAAGGCCTCGCTGGTATTCTGGTACAATACCTACTACTCGTTCGGTCAGTTCGATACATCGAGCCGCGTCTTCCAGATGCAATTGATCATGGCAGCCCTTTTCCTCGATGAGGATACAAACCGCAACTATCTGCTGAATTCGGGCTCCAACACCGCATCATTACCCATTATGATTACAAACGCCAACCTCAGCAAGAATCAATAAACAAAAGCAAATCGTAACGTATTACTCGCGCATCTCTGTGCCGCTGTAGTTGATGCGAAGGGCAAAGGAGCGCTGGAGGGCTTCCTTCACATCGGCGATGACGCCCATAGGCGTGTGTTTATCGGCTTTCAAGCTAACGGTGAGGCGCTCGGCATTGTCCTCAGAGAGCTTTTTACGCTCAGCCTCGATAAGCTGGGACAGATGGTCGATATCGGTGAGCTGGCCATTCATCTGGATGCGCCAAGACATTCCAGATGTATCGGATAGTCCAGATTGTCCGGATTCGGCAGATGGACCGATATAGACATTGATGACGGCCGACTTCTGCTGTAGTTTCTGCACCTCGGTACCAGCAGGCACCTGATAGCGGACGCGGACATCATCATGGCGCATGTGAGTGACAATCATGAAGAAGAAGAGTACGGTGAAGATGAGGTCGGGCATCGAAGCCAGATTCAGACCGGGCATGTCGTGAGAGGAACGACGAAAGATGGACTGCATACGTCTCATGATGCACCTCCTTCCGATGGTTTCGACTCGCTAATACGCTGGGGATAATACTGGTTGATCTCATCGCGCTGCTCAGCCTCCAGCTCGCCATACCCCTTTCCGAAACGTTCACGGGCATAACGCTCACGCAACTGACTGTAGGCTGCCACGATGGCATTCTGCATTCGGAAATAGGCCTCATAGGTTGTTGCGCGGTCGGTACGGATGCTAATGACATGGTCAGTACGGTCGGCAGCGACGAACTCAGCAATCTGATCGCGGAGCTGCTGCGGGGTGATCAGGGTACCATCGACAGCCAACTGGTCGCTGGCATCGAGGGTGACCTGCAGGATATGGTCTTTGCTTACATCGGTAGGCGGTTGCTGCTCCTGGGGCGGCGGCGGTAACTGGCGCAACAGGCCCTTGTCCGTGTCCATCGATGACGCCACGAGGAAGAAAATCAGCAACATAAACGAGATGTCGGCTGTGGAACTCGTATTCAGTTCCGGAACCTGCTCAAAACGACGCCTGCGAAACATCCGACAATCAGAATAAGGGAAGTGTAGATAAACATATCGGTGGCTTTCAGCCAAAATGCGTCGGTGAAGAGCTCACCATTGGTTCTGACTGGTTCGGAGGAGCCCAACACAAAGGTCAGAACGAGACAAAGCAGAAAAGTCACGACAATCACCCACGCCATACGGGTGCGGGGCACACCATTAACCACCTCATCATCCTTCGTCCGCAAGCGCACAGTCTTGACCACCGACACAATGGTAACAATGATGGCCACTGCAACGGCGATATACATCAGCCAAAGCATGATGTCGGCAACTAATGGTGAGATGAATGGCATATTAATGGTTCTCTTTCCAAACGGACATCAGGTCGAGGAGGCGGATAGCCGACTCTTCCATCTGAGCCGTGAGGTGTTCGATCTTCGAAAGGATATAGCTGTAGAAGAGCTGTAGCACCAGGGCGACGATGATACCGAAGATGGTGGTAATCAGCGCCACCTTCATACCTTGGGCCACGATGGTGGGACTGATGTCACCCTTTGTCTGAATGCTGTCGAAGGCCATCACCATGCCGATTACGGTACCAAGGAATCCCAATGAGGGCGCCATGGCAATGAAGAGCTTGATCCACGAACAACCCTTCTCGAGGTTGGCTGCCTGCAGACCACCGTAGTTGGTGACACTGCGCTCGATGGCATCCATGGGCTGGTGGATATGCTGCAGGGCATGATAGCACACACTCGACACGGGTCCTCGGGTGCTGCGACAGAGCTTTTTGGCACCTTCGAGGTCATCGGCTTTCAGGCGCGCCTCTACATCATCCAACAATTTCTTCGACTTGATTTCCGACATCATCAGATAGAGGATGCGCTCGATGCAGAAGGCCAGTCCCAACACCAAAGCCAGGGCTACCAACGACATAAAACCGACATTTCCATCGATGAACTTGGTTTTCAATTGCTTATGGAAACCGCCCTTTTCCGTATCGTCCTCATCAACCGCAACAGCCAATGCCTCATCGTCGACCATTGTGGTGACGAGGGAGTCCTGATCAACGGAATCAGCAAGAATGACGACGGAAGAATCGGGTTTAGGTGTGTCCTGGGCACCCACAGTCTGTGGCAATGCCAATAACATAAGCAACACGGACAATAGATAACGTCTCATTTCGCGGAGAGAACAGGATTCGAACCTGCGAGCCAGTTTTGCCGGCTACACGCTTTCCAGGCGTGCCTCTTCAACCACTCGAGCACCTCTCCAAAGATTAGCGGCTGCAAAATTACCGCTTTTCAGCCGAAATACATCAGAATGACGATTATTTTATATTTTTTTAAACACATTATAGACGTTTTCCGTTGTCTGGCGGGCCACATCCTCTTCACTGACGCCATAGACCTCAGCGAGTTTTCGCAACACTTCGAGTACAAAGGCCGGTTCGTTACGCTGGCCGCGATGGGGCACGGGCGCCATATAGGGTGCATCGGTCTCAAGGACAACACGGTTAAGGGGCACCACAGCGAGGGTTTGCGGCAGGTTGGACTTCTTAAAGGTGAGCACACCGCCGATGCCGAGTACAAACCTATCGAACTGGAGCAGTTCCCGAGCCTCAATCTCATTGCCGGTAAAACAATGGAATACGCCACCTGGCAGGTCAGAGCTATACTTTTTGAGGATGGCAACCATCTCATTTTGCGCCTTGCGACAGTGAATCATCAGGGGCAGACGCGTTTCCACCGACCAACGGACCTGTTCCTCGAAAGCCTCCAACTGCTCCTGCTCGAACTCACGGCTCCAGTAATAATCGAGGCCAACTTCACCAATGGCGACAGGACTCACTGGGGACGGTTCTGAATGAGCTCTACTTCGCAACGACTCACATAGAACCGTCCCCAGTGAGTCCAGCTGCTGGCGCCAGTCGGAGCGGACCTCCTCAGGATGGAGGCCAAGCATGGGATAGCAGTAACCAGGGTACTGGCGACAGACATCAATCACCGTCTGACAAGACTTGAGGTCGATACCTGGCACAAACACCTTCATGACACCAACTTCACGGGCACGGGCCACTACTTCGTCGCGGTCGGCAGCGAACTCCTCACCATCAAGGTGACAATGAGTATCTATATAATTACAACTAGACAATTTACAATTTATGACTGACGGTTCATCATTTGTGCGATATACTGACGGAGGATGGTCTTGCGTTCCTCTGGGACTTGTACACGATCGAGATACTGACAACCCTGTTCAAAGTAAAAGTTGATACGCTCCTCGCAGAGTTGGCGGATACCTATCTCATTATAAAGCTTTGTCACCGCAGCCACCTTCTCCTCACGGTCGAAGGTTCTGGCCTCAATCCAACGGACCAGCTCGGCATGCTGAGCAGAATTGGCACGATTCAAAGCATTGATAAGCATATAGGTTTTCTTATTCGACGTGATGTCGCCCCCGATGTTCTTGCCAAACACCTTCGGGTCGCCATAAACATCGAGGAGATCATCCTGCAACTGGAAAGCCAATCCGATCTGCTCACCCGTCTTATAAAGATTGGTCAGATCATCGGAAGAAGCACCGGCCATGATGCCACCCATCTTCAGGGCACAGGCCAATAGAACACTCGTCTTCAGACGAATCATCTCGATATATTCTGCCTCAGTCACATCGTCGCGGGTTTCAAACTCCACATCAAACTGCTGTCCTTCACCTATCTCGAAGGTCGTCAGGATAAAGATATCCATCACATCTTTCAACTTGTCGGCCTCGCAGGCCCCTACCCGCTCGAAAGCCTGCAGGAGCATGGTATCGCCAGAGAGAATGGCCTGGTTGGCATCCCACTTCTTATGGACAGTCTCATGGCCTCGACGCATGTCGGCATGATCCATCAGGTCGTCGTGGAGCAACGTGAAGTTGTGATAGGTCTCCACACCAATGGCCTGCGACATGATGCGCAGTGGATCCTCACGATAAAGGTTGTAGGCCAACAGCATGAGGACAGGACGAATGCGCTTGCCACCCAGCGACAGCACATAGCGTATCGGATCGTAAAGCGTGTGTGGCTGACGATCATAGGCGAGGTTCTCCAGGGCCTCGTTCACCTTCTTAAGCAATTCTTCTGAGCTATACATTATTAACAATTTGACAATTTACAGTTTGAAGACAATGGGAATGCAGACTTGGGTACGGCATGGCTTGGCATCCATGAGCCCAGCCTTCCACTTGGGCATCATTCGCAACACACGCAGAGCCTCACGGTCACACGAGGGATCGAGTTTCTTGATGACCTGCAGATCGCTGATGGTGCCGTCTTTCTCAACAATGAACTGTGCCACTACCTTACCCTGTACTTTGCGTTGCTGGGCCGAGGGTGGATAATGCAGGTATTTGGTGAGCCACTTCATGAACTCGACGGCACCCCCAGGGAACTGCGGCAGATCCTCGACAACACGGAAGTCGACCGGCTCATCATACATATCGACCGCTTCGGGCAGTTTTTCCTCCTCTGGCTTTGGCGGCTCCTGCATCTCAGCAGGGGCAGGTTCCACTTCCTCGGGTGGAATCTCCACATCCTCCTCCACGGGGTTAACCTCCTGAGATTTCACCTCGGGAGGCGTCTCCTCGGTAGGTTTCATCATCGGCACCTCGTTCTCGTCGCGATGCAGCGGTGAGAGTTCCATCTCGGCCTCAAGGTCATCCTCCATATCGAAGAAATGCCAGCCACTGTCGCCGCTGTTCCATTCCAGCGCGACAAACAGGCAGGCCAGTACGAAGATCAGGCCCAGCAGGAAATTGGTCGTCCTGTTCATAATAAAACCGACATTTCTTCCGTTAATATCTAAAACCGTGTGCAAAATTAAGAAAAAAACAGTAACTTTGCACCGAAATTAGGAATATTTAGATGAAAAGAGCCGTTTTTACCATCATTTCAGTGATCAGCGCCCTCCTCATATACGCTCAGGAGAGTCGGACGGCCTATAACTTCCTCCGTCTGCCATTGAGTGCCCATGTGGCAGCACTCGGTGGCGACAATATCTCAATCATCGAGGACGATGCCACACTTATCTTTCATAATCCATCCCTTATCAACAATGTGAGCGACCGTACCATCAACCTCAATTTTATGACCTATATGGAAGGTGCCAAGACAGCCAGCGCCGCTTTTGTAAAGGCCGCTGGGGAACGGGGATCCTGGGGTGTAAGCGCACAATATATGGATTATGGTACCATGAAGGAAGTAAGTTGGGACAACACCCAACTCGGAGAGTTCTCAGCCCGTGACATCGCTGTGGCCGGTTCTTATGCCTACGCCCTGAGCAACCGGTTCTCTGGTGGTATCACGACACGGTTCATCACCTCGAACATTGCCTCATACAATTCCATGGCAGTCGGTATCGACTTGGGATTGAACTATTACATAGAGGAAAGCGAACTGAGCATCTCTGCCGTCGCCAAGAATCTGGGTGGACAGATCAAGGCCTATGACGACGAGTTTGAGCGTATTCCCCTTGACCTGCAGATCGGCTTCAGCAAACGGCTCCTCAACTCGCCGTTGCGCTTCTCTGCCACCCTAAGCCGGCTCAACGACTGGAGTTACGGTATTGGGAAGCATCTGGCTGTCGGTGCCGATCTGATTCTCTCACCCACCATCTACCTGGCTGCTGGCTATAACTTCAGACGGGCTTCGGAAATGAAAATCAGCGACAGCGAAGGAGAGAGTAGCCATGGTGCAGGTCTGTCGATAGGTGGCGGACTGTCACTCGAACGTTTCAAGTTGCACATCGGCTACGCCAAATATCATGTCAGTGCCAATAGTCTGTTAATAAACGTATCCTATACATTATGAAAAAAATAACCATTGCCATCGACGGCCACAGTTCTTGCGGAAAGAGCACCATGGCCAAGGACCTTGCCCGTGAGGTAGGCTATATCTATGTTGACACGGGTGCCATGTACCGTAGCGTCACCCTCTATGCCTTGCGCAAAGAACTCTTTGAGGCTGACGGCAGTGTGAAGATACAGGAACTGGAGCAGGAAATGCCTAACATTCACATCTCTTTCCAGCTGAACGCCGAGACCGGACGTCCTGACACCTATCTGAACGGAGAGTGTGTGGAGAAGGAAATCCGTTCACTCGAAGTCAGCAATCACGTCAGTCCTATTGCAGCCATCGGCTTTGTGCGTCGTGCCCTGGTGGCCCAGCAGCAACAAATGGGTAAGGACAAGGGGGTGGTGATGGACGGACGCGACATTGGCACGGTAGTCTTCCCAGATGCTGAGTTAAAGGTATTTGTCACTGCCTCTGCCGAGGTACGTGCCCAGCGCCGTTTCGACGAGTTGAAGGCCAAAGGTATGCCTGCCGATTTCGAGGATATCCTGAAAAACGTACAAGAGCGTGACTTCATCGACTCCCACCGAGATGAATCGCCCCTTCGCCAGGCAGAGGATGCCGTCCTGCTGGACAACTCGAACATGACCATAGAAGAACAGAACCAATGGTTGCTCGAACAATTTAAAAATGCAACGCGCATTGCCGAGTTGTGCTCACCTACCTGTAGCCTTTAAGGACGTTGCATTTTAAGTATAGCATCACGCGACTGCTCCATCAGCCATTTGGGGGTGGAGGTTGCTCCGCAGATGCCTACTGTTTCAATGCCGTCGAGCCATTCAGGCTGAATCTCCTGAGGATCCTCGATGAGATGGCTATTGGGATTGACCTGTAAGCATTCGTTGAAAAGCACCTTGCCATTACTGCTTTTCTTGCCACAGACAAACAGAATCAGGTCGTGGCGCGAGGCAAACTGCGAGATATTCGGCATACGATTGGCTACAGAACGGCAGATGGTGTCGAAACTCTCGAAGTGGGCATCAGGAGAGATGTGCGACTGGATATAATCGATTATACGGTGATATTCATCGAGCGACTTGGTAGTCTGCGAATAAAGATAGATATCACGGGTGAAGTCAAGCCGCTTCACCTCATCGAAACTCTCGATGACGATGGCTGACGACTGTGTCTGACCCACAAGTCCAAGCACCTCTGCATGACCACGCTTCCCAAAGATGACAATCTGAGGACATTGACCATTGACCATTGAAGATTGAACATGATTGCTGTCATACTGCTTCTTGATACGCTTCTGCAGCTGGAGCACCACAGGGCAGGTGGCATCTATGATCTCGATATTGTTCCTGTGCGCCAATTCATAAGTTTCAGGAGGTTCACCGTGAGCCCGCAACAACACCTTCACGTCGTGCAATTCACGCATCTCGTCATGCTTGATGGTAACAAGTCCCATCTCACGAAGCCGGTCACACTCCATACCATTGTGCACGATATCACCTAAGCAATAAAGTTTATTGCCAAGGGCCAGTTCCTCCTCGGCCTTCTTGATGGCAGTGGTCACACCGAAACAGAAACCACTGCCATTATCTATTTCTATTTGGACCATGCTCCTTTTAACTGTTTGAAATAAAGATCCAACAAGTCCTGGGCAGCGACGAAAGAGGTTTTCTGGCCTGCAAGGACCACCTGCTCGGCAGGAGCTAGCTGCGCCTTGATGGTCGGATTATTGTAGAAGTTCATGCGCAGGTGTTCGTTGATACTCTCATACATCCAGTATTTCGACTGTTCATTGCGCCGGTAGTCGAAGTAGCCGTTGGCCTTGACGAAATCGACATATTCATAAATCATATCCCAAATCTCCTTGACACCAGTGCCATAGAAACCACTATAACAAAGCACCCGAGGCAGCCAGCCGCTATCTGGTTTGGGGAAGAAATGGAGAGCGTTACGGAAGTTCGTAGCTGCCATGTGACAACGGTCGACATTATCCCCATCGCACTTGTTGATGACGATACCATCTGATATCTCCATAATGCCGCGTTTGATGCCCTGCAGCTCGTCACCAGTACCTGCCACCTGAATGAGCAGGAAGAAGTCGACCATCGAATGACAGGCTGTTTCGCTCTGTCCCACGCCAACCGTCTCGACGAAAATCTTGTCGAAGCCCGCTGCCTCACAGAGGATGATGGTCTCACGCGTCTTACGGGCCACACCCCCAAGAGAGCCTGCCGAAGGACTGGGGCGGATAAAGGAGTCTGGATGCAGCGCCAGCTTCTCCATACGCGTCTTGTCGCCAAGGATACTGCCCTTGGTACGCTCAGAGGAAGGGTCGATGGCCAAGACTGCCAACTTACCGCCCTTCTCCTTCAGCACATGGATGCCAAACTCATCGATACTCGTCGACTTACCCGCACCAGGCACGCCACTGATGCCCACACGGACGCTGTTACCACTATAGGGCAGACACTTGTTGATGACCTCCTGTGCCTTTGCCTGATGGTCGGGATTCACACTCTCTATCAGCGTCACCGCCTGCGACAGGATGGTGACATCACCCTTCAGGATGCCTTCTACCATATCGGCCGCAGTGAGTTCACGACGACGAAAGCGGTTGCGTTGCAGATAGGGATTGACGATAGATGGCTGCTCAACACCACTGTTGACTTGCAGACCTGCAAATTCAGAACTATTCTCAGGATGCTCCATTCTATAAACTCTAAACTATAAACTCAAAACTATAAACTACTTCAGTCTGATATTGATAATGACCTTCGTGTGGTCAGGATCATTGGTAATCATGAGGATACGGGGCTTGGTGCGCACCTTCTGGAGATCGGCAGCAATACCCGTGATCTTCATCGTAGCCGTCTGCGAGGGTTCCAGTTTCGTGCTGTTCAGCGTCAGTTTCACGCCACGGGTAAACATCTGCATGGAACGGATCTCAAGTGTTGTCTTACCCGTATTAACCAAAAGAATCTCAGTCGTCTTTTTCGATTTTCCACCAAAGTCAGTGAAATCAACATCGGTGGTGGAAATCTGCAACTGCGGAGCCAGTGCCTTGCTCACGGCATCATAATCTTTGAGGTCGGGCAGGAGTACTGCAGAGACAGGCACCTCATTATCCTGACTCACCTTTTCACCCAACTTCTTGGCAATAAAGACGGAAGTCTGGTTCAGGCCGAAGTCACGGAGTTTCTCTGAGTTGAGGGTGATGGCAATAGTGCCGGCCTTACCTGGTTCCAGCTTCTCAGGCGTGACAAGGGCCGTGAGATAGGGCGGCAGGTGCATCACATTGGGCGTCATCGTCTCCTCACTGTTGTTCAGGATATGAATCTCCTGCACAGGATGGTCACCCTTGTTCACATCGTCATATTCGAGGTCGTTCTTGTCAAGCAGCAGGTCACCCATGGCAAGGGGGTAGAGACCTGTATAGTCTACCATCTCTGTCAGTACGATGCCCTTCATAGTGAGATAAACAGGTTTCTCGGAGCCGTTGCTATTGACGGCAGCCATTTTCTGGAAATGTCCCAGCATACGGGCATCATAGGTCATCTTGATGGTGAACTTATCGTTGGCACCCACCTCCTTGGGATATTCCACAGCCGTACAGCCGCAGTCGGGCTTGACACTCTCGATGATGAGTTTGCGCTTACTCTTGTTGCGGAGTTCGAAGGTGGCGGTGATGGGTTGCATATAGCCTGTCCGCCCTGCATTCACAGTGGCGTTGGTGACAGTCAGTTTCTGGGCAGACACTGGCAACATGGCCAGTACCATCAGGGGAATTATCAGTTGTCGTTTCATCATTCTACTTCACGATAATGGTTTGTGACTTCGTAGTACCTCGGAACTCTGGGGCATAGGCACACATCACCGTGCAGCTGCCAGTCTCGTAAGTTCCCGGACGGTCAATGTAGTATTCGCTCTCGATGACATGCTTGCCCTTCGAGAAACGGTCGAAATAATAGTTTGTGGTATTGTCACGTGGCGTGCAATAGGAACCGCTATGGTAGCCGCTCAACTGCTTCACGGGTTCCAAACAAGCCGCCCTACGGTCGATGATCTGTACGAAGTCATAATCGCGGTCGGCCTCAATGGTAATGCGCACCTTGATGCGGTCGCCCACTTTGAAGGCACCTGCTTGAGCACCCTGCGGCAAGAGCACCTCACGCTTTAACGTCAGACCATTGCCACTATCCTTGATAGTCTTGGCAGGCTGATAGAACTGTGCATAGACAGCACCCCATGAGGTACCCTCCGAGGTCTTTTCGATTGTCATCGACTTGCTTTCTGCAGCAATAGGGGTCTTCACATAACCGATGGCAGCGGTAGCCTTCGGTGTCTCCAGAGGCTGGTTGTCGATGGTGAACACCGGCTTCTGGGATGTGAGTGCCAACGTCTGTCCGTTCAGGAAGGCATACACAGCATTCACGCTGTTGATGGGCGTATCCCAAGCCTGTGTACGCTTCGACTGGAGGAGCCAGCGCTGCATTTCACGGATGGTCTGCTGGTCATCGGGTGTGATACGCTGCAGAGCCTCGATGGTCATGGTCTGCGTGGGAATCTTGTAGTCATACCACGAATAGCCGGCTCGCGGCGTGTCGTAATAACGGCCCATCTCCTCACGGTAGACAGTATATTCCTTCAGACTCTGCACATACTCCTTGGCCTTCTTGCGGTCGCTCTCCTGCGCCTGGCGTGAAGCCGAAAGAATTACAGCCGTCATAGCCTTCTCGTACATCGACTGATTCTTGATTTCCTTCTTCAGCAGCTTAAGCAGATAGGCATTGGCCTCCTGAACATCCGAAGGCAATGTGCGTCCATCGAGGGTGGAAAGATAGAGCCACTGCAGGCACTTGAAACTGGGGAAGCCTGGCTTATGGCCTTTCTTCTCCCATTTCTTCAGTTCCTTCACCTCCTCGACAACCTCCTTACCCATAAACTTGAAGGCGCTCTTCAGCATGGATTCGGTTGCCGGTTGGTTTCCCGTCAGACTGTTCAGACGGACCAGCATCTCTGAGATGGCCACTGTCATATAGAAGGAGCCGGGCATCTCGGGCCACCACGACCAGGAGCCGTCGCTACCTTGCAGTTTCTTCAGTTTGGCAGTAGCCGACTCCAGACGCTGCTGCATGGTGCTCTCGTCGAAGAAGTCTGCCAGGCGCTGTTTCTGTTCAGTCTCACCGTCGGCATCCATCACCCACGGTGTCTCGTTGAGCATCAGGTCCTTCAGTTCCTGATTCTTCTCCAGACTACTCATCAACGAGGTCTCTGCCCCTGTCTCACTCTGCCAGAGCTGGAAGGCGGTCTTTGCTTGCGGATTCTGGGCCAGGATATGCTTGCCGATGCTGTTGGCATAGAAGGAAGCCGCCTGCGAGATGGCGTCATCGTCAGAGGGCTTGCCCACCGTAGGCAAAGCCTGTATCATCAGCCAGGCAGGATTGTTCGTATATTCGAAAGTAAGCTTCTGGTTCTTGCTGTCAGCAGGAAGAAGTGCAGCCAGATCTATGGTCTTCTTGCCTGGTTCATTCAGCGTAAACGGCACCGTCACCGTCACTCGCTCTGTACTGGGCAGCACAGGCAGATAATGCTGTTCGCCATCGGAG
>JAFZCU010000022.1 GCA_017556145.1 Prevotella sp.
GGCAAACAGTGACGACAGGCGATGCTCGGTATAAGGACCACCCCATGCACCAACGAGGCTCGTGGCACCCGTTATCTTGCCGTCGGCATCGGTTGAGAGTTCCAGATCGCCACCAGTGGTGTAGTTAATGCTGGGCTTATTGGGATTAACGATATACCAATGTGAACCGCCCAGTTCATCACCCTTGAACTTCAAGGCACTCTGGCCGAGCACGACACCGATGGTGTGCTTGCCGAAGGTCTTGTCATAAGTTACAGTGTTCTCCAGCTGCCAGGTATTGTTGTTGCCCTTGAAGGATGAAGCCGAGGTGTGGTCGGCATTGTTGTTACCCGAGAGGTAGTACTTCTGCAGGGTGGCTGCATCATAGCCCCAGAACGAGAGTTCGGCGCTGTAGGTGAAGTGATACTTCAGTGCGTCATACAGCTGCAGGTCAATCGAGAACTTGGGCATGAACTTGTGGCTCCAGTTCTTGGTGGGGTTGCCCTGCATCATGGCGATGGGGTTGTTCTGCTCCTGATAGCTGCCGATGTAACCGGGGATGGTGTAGGGATCACCGTTCTCGTCGGTATAAAGGTCGAATGCGCTGTAGCGGTCGATCATGTCCTGTGCCACGGCACCTTTCAGGGTCACGGGCAGGGTGGGGGCCAAATAGAGGGCTGAACCCAGGGGAGAACCCCAAGTTGAGTTCGTCGCGATGCCTGTGCTATGCACGCGCATATAAGAGAGGTTCGCGCCCAGGTCAACTTTGTTCAGGAAGTTGCGCTCCTTAGTAGCATCGAGGATGTTGAACATGTTGTTGGAGCGGATGGTCAAGCGGTCGTAGTTTGACTGGCCGTAATTACCGCCCACGATACCGTCCTGGGTGAAGTAACCCAGCGAGAGGTAGTAGTTCACCTTCTCAGATGCACCGCTGATGCTCACGTCATGCTGCATGATGGGAGCATTGTCGTTGAACAGGAGATCCTGCCAGTTGGTGCCGAAGCCCACAATCTTGTCGCCGTTGGCGTCGGTCAGGTTGTAAGGATCAGCGTAGAGCGGGGCCAGACCGTTCTGGACGCGGCGCTCGTTCTGCAGGATGGCATAGTCGGTAGCTCCTGTCACGTCGCGCTTTCTCCAGGCGCTCTGCCAGCCGTAGGAGAAGTCATAGTTGATGCTGGCTCTACCCATGCGACCCTTCTTGGTCGTCACGAGGATAACACCGTTGGCGGCACGAGCACCATAGATGGCGCCCGAAGCGGCATCCTTCAGCACCTCCATGCTCTCGATATCATTGGGGTTCACACTCTCCATACCGTACTGGTCGGTGGGCATGCCGTCAATGATGTAGAGGGGATTGGAGTCGTTGATGGTGCCGATACCGCGGATGCGGATCATCGACTGGGAGCCGGGCTGACCCGAAGACGAAGTGACGTTGACACCGGCGGCCATACCCTTCAGGGCATCCTCGGCACGCAGGCGTGTCTTACCGGCCAAGTCTTCAGACGAAACCTTGGCGATGGAGGCTGTCACAACGCTCTTCTTCTGCACACCGTAACCGATCACGACAACCTCGTTGAGCAACTCGGCGTCCTCGGTAATGACGATGTGCATGTTGTTACCGGCAAGCACGGTCTGCTTACCATAGCCCACATAAGTGATTTCCAACTCGGCACCAGCGGGTGCGTTGATGGAGAAATTGCCGTCGAAATCCGTAACGGTGGTGTTCGACGTGCCCTTTTGCACAATCGTGGCACCAATCACCGGTTCGCCGTTGGCATCAACAACGGTACCCGTGAAGGTCTGATTCTGTGCAAATGCCGCTATAGACAGTATGACTGTCAACAGCAGTGAAAGTAATCTTTTCTCTTTCATGTCACATTGTTTAGGTTAAAAAATATTTGTTGGTTAACTACTATAATTACATATTAATAGAGATTACACTTGTTGGCTGACAATCCGATTCAACGGGTTCAACCGCATCGCAAATTTAAGTTATAATAAAATGTGTTGTTCACCAAAAAGACAAAAAAGTGGATGTTTTTTGGGAGTAAAAATCTATAATATACTGTTTTCTAAATATTTAAAGATATACCCCAATCGTTAAAAAGTGGTTAAAATACAGTACTACCGAAAAAACCAAAATACGCGGTTTCATCGAAGATTTTTGCCTTTTTGCTGCTTTCTCTCGTTTTTTTGGCCTATATTTGCAAAATTGATAGAAATAGATTGAATCTAATGAAAAAAGGCATCTCATTTTCGACCCTGTTGTTCTTGTTGTTTCCGCTGTGCCTGTGGGCGGCAGACATTGACCTTGAACGGGAGTACAGGCTGCTTGACGAGGCTATCGAGAAGACCGATCAGTTTGTCCAGCAGCGCGAGCAGCGCATCCAGCGTTTCAAGGCCGCCCTTGAGGTGACTAACGACCCGGGTGTGCAGTATGAAATGTGCCGTCGCCTTTATGATGAATACCATCCTTACATGAACGATTCGGCCATCTACTACATTGACCGTTGCATCACCCTGGCCGAGAAGCGTGGCGACCTCAATGGCGCTGACCAGTGCCGTCTGCTCCTGGCCTATCAGTGCACCGAGTCTGGAATGTATTACGAGGCGATGGACATTTTGAGGGGCTTTGATGAAAACCGTATCGGTGATACCCGTAATCGGCAACAATACTACAGCACCATTTCACACCTGTACAGTGAATTGGGCTACTACTGCAAGGTGCCTCGCCTGCAGCGGGAGTATTATGCTACCGGTGACCGTTACAGGCACATGATAGACACTGCGGTCTGTTCCAGCGACGAGGCGTTGCAGATCAAAGAGATGGAACACTATGTCGCAGGGGATGCCAAAGCCGCCCTGGGTTACAGTGACACGCGGCTCAAGCAGGTCAAGAAGGGTTCGCACGAGTATGCCATCGTGGCGTTTTACCGTTACCTGGATTACACCTTGCTGGGCGACTCGGTGCAGGCGCGCTACTGGGTCACGCAGTCAGCGCTGAGCGATGTTGAGAACGCCGTCATGGACCAGGGTGCGATGTGGGAGTTGGCCAACCTGCTCATGGCCGACGGTGATATGGGGCGCGCCTACCGCTACATCCGTTTTGCATGGCAGTGCGCCGGTAAGTTCAATACCGTGAAGCGCAACAACCAGATTTCGCCCGTGCTCACCGCCATCAGCGACAATTACGAGACTTCTCTCAAGCAGGCCAATCGTCTGCTGCTCGTCCTTACCATCGTGTCGAGTCTATTGGCAGCCCTGTTCTTGGGTATCCTATTCTATAGCCGCAGCCAGCGCAAGAAACTCGCCCGTGCCCGAAACGAATTGAGCGAGAGCAATAACCATCTGGCAGAGCTCAACAGCCAATTGTCCGACCTGAACAGCCGGCTGCATGAGACCAATACCCAGCTCAACGAATCCAACCGCGTTAAGGACGAGTATGTGGGACGTTTCATCCACCTGTGCTCCTTCTATATCGACCGTCTGGACGAGATGCGCAAGCGTGTACACAAGATGGTCAAGAGCAGGGATCTGGATACCCTCTATCAGTTCACCGCCAGCAGCGAGCACAGGGACAAGAACCTGACGGAACTCTACGGCATGTTCGACAGCACCTTCCTGCATCTGTTCCCCAATTTTGTGAACGACTTCAATGCGTTGTTGAAGCCCGAGTGCCGTATCGTCTTGCCCGAGGAAGGTGTCCTCAACACCGATGTCCGCATCTTTGCCCTCATCCGCCTCGGCATCGAAGACAGCGCCCGCATTGCTGAGTTCCTCCACTACTCGGTCAATACCATCTACAACTATCGCGCGAGAATCAAAAACGCTGCCCTCGGCGACCGCGAAGCCTTCGAGTCTCAAGTCAAGGCCATCGGCATGTAACGCTAAATGGATATGTTGTTAAGGGTTTTGATTGCTGGTCGTCAGATTTTTAGTATTTTTGTCGCTGACATGGATGGGTATTCATGGTTGAAGATGAAAAAAATGTTTTTACGATATATTGCCTGGATGTTTTTGTTTGGACCAATGATGAAATTTAATCTTTTATTTTGCACGATGCTGCTGACGGGCCTCTTTTGCTTCGGTCAGCCAACTGCCAAGCAGTGGAACAGCGAGATCACGGCTGGGTGGAACCTGGGCAACCAGTTGGAGTGTTCAACGTCAAGGGAAAACGGCCGCTTGATGGAAATCGGCCTGCCCGACAATTCCATCAATGCCGAGACCGCCTGGGGTAACCCCAAGGTGACGCGCAAGACCATCAAGGCCATCAAAAAGGCCGGTTTCAACGCCGTTCGCATCCCCGTGCGCTGGCAGTGCCACATCACCGATGCTCACGCCATGAGCATCGACAAGGCATGGCTCAAGCGCGTCAAGGAGGTGGTGAACTGGTGTCTCGAGAACGACCTGAAGGTCATGATCAACACCCATCATGACCAATGGCTTGAGGGGCGTCCCCTGTACCGCTATCAGCAGGAGAATTGCCAGAAGTTGGCCTTGCTTTGGTTCAATATCGCCAGCGAGTTTGCCGACTATGACTACCGCGTGGCCTTTGCGGGCACCAACGAGGTGCATGAGCCCGACAACTGGGGCAAACCCACGGCCGAGAATCTGGAGGTGCAGAATGCCTATAACCAGACCTTTATCGATGTGGTGCGTGCCACCGGCGGCAACAACGCCAAGCGCCACCTGATTGTGCAGACCTACGTCTGCAACCCCGAATTCGGCCTCAATGACGGAGGTTTCATCATCCCCACCGATATTGAGGGCAACGGCAACGACTACATGAGCGTCGAGTTCCATTATTATGTGCCTTGGGAGTATGCAGGTGACGGAATATTCTATTATTGGGGCAAACGGTACAGCCAGTATGGCGAGACGCCCTCCAGCGACGAGCAGGCCATGCTCAACCTGTTTGACCGTGCTAAGGCTGCATGGTCCGACAAGGGCCTGGGCGTCATCATCGGCGAGTGGGGCTTGACCGACCACTTCAAGGATGGCCAGGCCGACAGGATGCACGAAAACATGACCTACTATTGCCGTTTACTCGTCGGCGAGGCACGCAAACGCGGTTTCTCGACCTTCGTATGGGACAACAACCGCTTTGGCAACGGCGCGGACATGTTCGGCATCTTAGACCGCAACCACAGCATGAAGGTTAAGGCCCCCTGGATGATCGAGGGCATCATGGAAGGGGCTAAGCTTTAGGAGTTTTTCTTTCCTTTACGTGAAAGCTGCTGATAAATCACTCGAACATAAATGCCAATGTTTGGAGTGAAAAGCAGTGGTTGGTTCAGTCTTTAATCTGTTCCAGAATACTAGGATTCTCCTTTATAATACCCAGTATTATGGACACTATCTTATTGATATCTGCGATATTGACTTCGCCATCTTTGTTTACATCACCCTCGCTTACTGTTTGTCCTGATGATGTTTCCTTTGACAATAAGTAAGATAAACAACCGTTAGAACTAGTATTCACAAATTCTACTTCATACCCATATTCAGATAGTACATTCAGAATTTCTCCTATGGAATATGATCTAACATTATAGTTGAGATACCAGAGGTGACTGCCGCTACTATAATCAAAACCCTCAATGTTTTCAGGCATATCACCAGATATTCTAAGGCCGCTCTCATAAGCATTACCATCAAGATTATACGTATGAACTGTTATATAACTCTTTCTTGCGGATGCGCTGATACTTACTACTGCAAGCAGTAATAAAAGCAAAATCGTTTTCTTCATAATTAATTAGTTTTAAGTGAATAATGTCAGTTGGCACAAAGGTAACAACAATACTGAAAAGCAACAAAAAATACGGGGAAGATTATATCACCATCACCTTCCCCATCCGATCATAAAAATGGCTTGGCGTCTTTGCGTCTTTGCGTGGGGCATTAGGTATTTCTCATTCTGCTTTTTTGACGGCTGGAATAGTTTGTTTTCTATCAAAAAGGGGTTTGATTCCTATTAATTGTCAGTATTTATCTTATTTTGTGTTTTATCAAACCTGTTTTCTTATTTATAAATTGTAATTTTGCATCAGTTGTCCGGCTGGGGCTGTGAAGATAAACCGTAAAAATTCAATTATTTGTTAAATACCTAAAACCCAAAATCAAATTGGACATGAAAATGAGATTCATGATTCTATGGCTGTTGGGTGCAGGCATGATGTGGTTGCAAGGAGGCATGCAGGCCAGCGCGGCTAATCCTGCCAGCGCTCTGCAGACCTTGATGCCCTCGATGGTACACGCTGGAAATACCGTTCGCGTTTATATTTCAGGTAACGGCCAGGATGGCGTTCTCGTCGTTGGTGACGGATACACAGTACTGAAAGT
The DNA here is from genome assembly GCA_017556145.1 of Prevotella sp. Taxonomy (GTDB): domain Bacteria; phylum Bacteroidota; class Bacteroidia; order Bacteroidales; family Bacteroidaceae; genus Prevotella. The sequence goes on from JAFZCU010000022.1 coordinate 6,325, forward strand.
AATCGTTAAATAACAATATCACTATGAGTATCAGTAAAAATTCGGTAATGGCTGTTGTGATGGCTTTGGCCTTCACAATGGGCATTTTTGCTCAGAGGAGTATCACCTACATTCCCGATGCTAATATTGAAAAGCGGGTGGAGCAGACGCTCAGTCGCATGACGCTGGAGGAGAAAGTGGGACAAATGACTGAGTTGGAAATCGGTGTGCTTGGTCATTGGGAGGGAGACCGCTTTGTGCTTGACAAGGACAAGCTGGAGAAAGTGTTCCTGCAGTACAAGGTCGGCTCAATCCTCAATACACCGGGCCCCGTGGCCCAGACTCCCGAATGGTGGCAGCAGACGATCCGCACCATCAATGAGTATTCATTGAGGGCCTGCGGCATCCCCACAGTCTATGGTCTTGACCAGAACCACGGCACCACCTATACGTTGGGTGGTACCTTGTTCCCCCAGAATACCAATCTGGGTGCATCGTTTGACGCTGAACTGGCAAAGCAGGCTGCGACCATTACGGCCTATGAGACCAGGGCAGCCAACTGCCCCTGGACCTACTCGCCCACCGTTGACCTCTCCCGCGATGCCCGTTGGCCGCGCGTGTGGGAAAACTTCGGTGAGGATTGCCTGGTCAATGCTGTCATGGGCAGGGCAATGGTCGAAGGCTTCCAGGGTCCTGACCCCAACCACATCGACAAGTACCATATCGGCACGTCAATCAAGCACTATATGGCTTATGGCACGCCGCGCACCGGTAAGGACCGCACACCGGCTTATGTGCCCGAGTGGGAGCTGCGCGAGAAGCATTTTGCGCCTTTCAAGGCTTGTGTCGAGGCTGGAGCAACCTCGGTAATGGTCAATTCGGCTTCAATCAACGGCATGCCCATGCATGTAAGTGCCAAGTACCTTACCCAGTGGCTCAAGGAAGAGACCGGCTGGGACGGTATGATTGTTACCGACTGGGCCGACATCGAGAACCTGTGGCAGCGTGAGAAAGTGGCAGCCAACAAGAAGGAGGCTATCTGCATGGCTATCAATGCAGGTATCGACATGGCGATGGAGCCTTACAACGTTGACTTCTGCGACCTGCTCATCGAGAGCGTGAAAGAGGGTAGGGTGCCCATTTCGCGCATTGACGACGCTGTGCGTCGCATCCTGCGCATGAAGTACCGCATGGGTCTGTTCGACATGCCCAATACTGACAGGAAAGATTATCCCAAATATGGTTCTGCCGAACACTTCAAGGCTGCCCAGGATGCTGCTGTGCAGACTATGGTATTGCTCAAGAACAACGGTATCCTGCCGTTGTCACAGGGCAAGAAAATCCTCGTGACAGGCCCCAATGCCAACTCGATGCGCTGCCTGAACGGCGGCTGGAGCTACACTTGGCAAGGAAAAGATGCCGACAAGTATGCTTCGCAGCACAACACCATCCTTGAGGCCATGCAGCAGCGCTTTGGCGCCGCCAACATCATCTACGAGCCTGGCGTGACCTATAACAACGATGGTCTTTATTGGGAAGAGAATGAGCCCCAGATCGACCGTGCCGTGCGTGCTGCCGCTGGTGCCGACGTTATCCTGGCATGCGTGGGAGAGAACTCCTATGCCGAAACGCCCGGTAACCTCGATGATTTGGCACTTTCTGCCAATCAGCGTGACCTCGTCAAGGCTCTGGCAGCGACCGGCAAGCCCATTGTCCTCATCCTCAGTGAAGGTCGTCCCCGCCTGGTGAGCGACATTGAGCCGCTGGCCAACGCCGTGGTTGATATCCTGTTGCCGGGTAACGAGGGCGGAAACGCTTTGGCACGCCTGCTGGCTGGTGATGACAACTTCTCTGGCCGTATGCCTTTCACTTATCCGCGCCACTCGGCTTCGCTCACTACCTATGACTATCGCGTGAGCGAGGAGACGGGCACGATGGAGGGCGTGTATGACTACAACGCACAGGTTGATGTGCAGTGGCCCTTCGGCTACGGTTTGAGCTACACGACGTTTGAGTACAGCAACATGCGTGTGGACAAGACCGACTTCACGACCGGGGACGTGCTCACCGTGAGCGTTGACGTCAAGAACACGGGCCGCATGGCAGGCAAGGAGAGCGTCCTGCTCTTCTCCCGCGACATGGTGGCTAGCCTCGTCCCTGAGAGCCGTCGCCTGCGTGCGTTTACCAAGGTTGATCTGAAGCCCGGTGAACAGCGCACCGTGACCTTTACTCTGCCCGCCGATGACCTGGCCTTCGTAGGAAACGACGGCAAGCGCCATCTTGAGCCCGGTGAATTCCTGCTCCAGATAGCCAATAAGTCATTACGCATCAACTGCAGATAATATCTGAAGCCTGCTTAAATCATGTATTAGTGATGTGAGGCGGTTCTCCCAACCATGTGGGACGAACCGCCTCAATTATCTGAATCAATTGAGATGCCGACTGAAGCATCAATTACCGTTTTCTCAGCGTCTCGACGATGCGGGCCATCTGGTTAGGGATGCGGATCTGCTGGGGACACTTTTTCAGACATTCTTCGCAGTCGGCGCATTGAGTCGCCCAGGTCGAGACATCGGGCAGCGCCTTACGCATGCCGTCGGCAAACTGCTGCTTGCGCTCCATATAGTCGGCTGCCTGTTTGTCGGGTAACGGGATTATTTTTTGGGATACGGCCTCGTTGTAATAGGCAAAATTGCCTGGGATGTCTACGCCATAGGGGCACGGCATGCAATAGCGGCAAGTAGTACACGGAATGACAGGAAATCCCGCCATCACGTCGGCTATCTCTTCCAGTATTTTGTTTTCGGCCTCGGTGCAGGGTTCCAGGGGTGAGAAGGTGCGTACGTTTTCCTCCAGATGGCTCATCTGGTTCATGCCGCTCAGTGTGGTGAGAATATTGGGGTGAGAGCCCACCCAGCGGAATGCCCAGGATGCAGGAGTGTCGTTGGGGCGCAGGGCGGTGAGCCGCTGACTGAGTTCATCGTCCAAGCTTGCGAGTGCGCCGCCACGCAGCGGCTCCATCACAACGGTTTGCACGCCTAACTTCGCCATTTTGTCATAGAGGTACTCGGCATCGGCATCCTGTTTCCAGCCCGACTTGTTGAGTGAGGCATGTCGCCAATCGAGATAGTTCATCTGAATCTGGGCAAAGTCCCAGTGGTATTCATCCTGATGGTCAAGCAGGAAATCAAATGCGCTGACATCGCCATGATAGGAGAATCCCAGGTGGCGGATGCGGCCCGCCTCACGCTCTTTCAGCAGGAATTCAAGCAAGCCGTTATCGAGGAATCGCGCTTTGAGGGTATCCACGCCACCGCCACCGATGCTGTGGAGCAGATAGTAGTCGATGTAATCAACGCGAAGGTCGCGGAATGACTTTTCGTACATCGCACGGGAATCATCATATTTCCACAGTTTTTCCCTTTGGTTTGACATCTTGGTGGCCACGAAATACTTATCACGTGAATGACGGCTCAGCGCGATGCCCGTCATGGTCTCGCTATTACCGTTTTTGTACATCGGCGCCGTATCGAAATAGTTTACGCCATGGGCGATGGCATAGTCCACAAGACGGTTGACCTCATCCTGGTCATCGGGCAAGCGCATCATGCCGAAACCCAACAGCGAAACCTTGTCACCCGAACCGTGCTTGACCCGATAGGTCATTTGATTCTGCATATCACCGCCATCGATGGTTTGCGGCCTGGTTGTCTCTCCCGCCAAAACGCTCAGCGGGTCTATCGCCAAGACGGCGGCGCCAAGTCCCAACTTGCGCAGGAAGTGCCGGCGATTCATATCCGATTGTTTCTTGCCCATAATCCCAATTGTTTTTAGTCAATTATTACTCAAACCATTAACTGTGCGCTAATGCCTGATGTGCAAAGATAATGAATAATTGAAGATAAGCATCACGAATTGCAACAAATTCTCTCAAAATTCATGTGTTTTTATTGAAAACCTATACTTTCCACCCCTCAAAACCCAATTCAAGATTATATATCATCTCCTCATCACTCAACTCAACATCGACATTTCATTAGAAGCATGGCCTGACGTTCTACGCACTTCATCCAGGCTCTCCATTCTCAATTGAAAGCACGCCAAGTCTGTTAAAATAAAAAATAAACAGAAATAAGTAACTAGTATTCAGTTACTTATTTCTGAATAGTGGAGCTAGAGGGGCTTGAGAATGATATGACTTTTTAATGCTTAATCTGATATATTTATGTATCTTTGCAGAAATGTAATATATGAATATTATGATGATGAGAATGAATGCTAAAGCGTTGGTGACGGTAATCGCTTTTGTCGCCATGGGGTTGACAACTGCCAGTGCACAGATTATTCGGGAGCAGTTGCAAACTGGAAGTGACGAACAGCTGCTGAGGGAATGGACAAAGGTGCTTTCCAATGATGAGTTTGGCGGAAGAAAGCCCATGACACCCTATGAGGACAAGACGGTGGACTATCTTGCCAAACAGTTGGAGGTAATAGGTTTGGAACCTGCCTTCAACGGCAATTGGTTCCAGCCCTTTGATATGATTGAAGTTACAGCGAAGCCCGTGGGTGGCAGGCTCTTTGTGAGCGGGAAGAAGAAATCGGTGCTTCGCTATCCCGACGATTTAATCATCTGGACGACTCGCGCCACTGAGAAAATTGATCTGAAGAAGGCGGAGTATGTGTTTTGCGGTTTCGGCATTAACGCGCCTGAATACGGCTGGAATGACTACGAGGGCATCGATGTGAAAGGCAAGATAGTGGTGGTAATGGTCAATGACCCCGGCTTTTATGACAGTCAGCTCTTTAGAGGGCACAACATGACCTACTACGGTCGTTGGTTATATAAGTTTGAAGAGGCACAGCGCCAGGGCGCTGCCGGTTGTCTGGTACTCCACAATACTGAAGCTGCCAGTTACGGGTGGCATGTGTGTGTGAATGGCCACCTGAGCGACAATCTCGGCATCTATCATCCAGATACGCGCAATGCCGACGAATTAGCCGTCAGAGGATGGCTGCATGAGGACGGGTGCAAAAAACTGTTTCTTGCGGCCGGCATGGATATGGACAGGGCACTGGCTGATGCGAAAAAGCCAGGCTTCAAGAGCTTTTCCCTGAATGTGAGAGGTGATGTGAAGATGAATGTGACTTACGACATTCAGAAGACGCGCAATGTGGGCGGCATTCTCCGAGGGAGCGATCAGGAAGGTGAGGCCGTAGTGTTCTGTGCCCACTGGGATCACTTGGGCTTCGGGAAAGCCGATGAGCACGGCGATACGATATATAACGGTGCTGCCGACAATGCATCCGGCATGGCAGGGGCTTTGCTCGTCGCCAAGAAGTTCAAGGAGATGCCCCGGCCGCATCGAGACCTGGTGTTCCTCTTCCCCTCGTCTGAGGAGAGCGGACTTTTCGGCTCTGCATATTACTGCGATTACCCTGCCGTACCGATGGAGAAGACTGTGGCCTGCCTTAATTTTGAGAGCATAGGTCCTGCCGAGCTGACACGCGATGTCGTGATTTTGGGTGGCGGGGAAAGCGACTTGGATAATTATTATGTGGCTGCCGCTGCTGCCCAGGGCAGGTATATCTATTTCGACGATGACAACTCCGACGGCTGGTTCTACCGTTCCGACCATTATAATTTCGTGAAAAAGGGTGTACGTGCGGTGGTATTGGAGAACGGCCTCCATCCAGTGGACGTGAGCAAGCCCAATAAATATCCTATGCCGGTGTGGTATCACAAACCGTCTGACGAGTATCATGAGGACTGGGATCTCAGCGGCACATTGTCCAATGTGAACCTGATCTTCAGCGTAGGTCTGTCACTGTCAAACAAATCCCGATAAGGCATTCTTTTTAATAGACAATATGAAACAATGGCTCGATTTGATTCGAGCCATTGTTATTTCGCCGTGGATGTTTGAAAGACCACAGCGGTTATAGGTCTATGGCATCCATACGAGGCTTAATAGGCAAGAAAACGGCATTTTTGTTAAGAATTAGTGCATTTTATGCAAATTTTGTTCAATTGTTTTGCAAATTTGAAAAAAATTATATAATTTTGTTGCAGATTGTGTATTTTTCATTATTAACTAAACCTTTAAGCGAATGAAAAAGAGATTTCTTATCCTGTTGCTTACAGTGATGTGCGCTATTGCGGGCGCACAAGCACTCACGGTAAGAGGTACGGTCGTTGACCAGGTCAACGAGCCTGTGATCGGTGCTACCGTCAAGGTCCTTGGGACCACTATGGGGGCAGTTACCGACTTTGACGGCAATTTCGAGATTGCCAATGTGCCCGACGGCGCAACGCTGAAATTTACCTTCATGGGTATGCAGGCCGTGGAGATGGTTGCCAGCGAGATGATGAGCGTCCAGATGATGGACGATGTGCGTAATCTTGACGAGGTAGTCGTGATTGGTTACGGTTCGGCCCAGGCCAAGGACTTGACGGCGCCCATCGCAGTTGTCAAGGGCGAGGAACTGCTCGCCGTGCCTGCTGCATCGCCCATGTCGGCCATGCAGGGCAAGGTTGCCGGTGTGAACGTTGTGAACAGCGGTACTCCTGGCGAGGGTCCCAAGGTACACATCCGCGGTAACGGTTCGTTTACCAGTGGCAGCCCGCTGTATGTTGTTGACGGTATGTTCTATGATAACATCGACTTCCTGAATGCCAACGACATTGCCGATATGTCGGTGCTGAAGGATGCATCGGCAGCAGCCATCTATGGTGTGCGTGCCGCCAATGGTGTTGTCCTGATTACCACTAAGCATGGTAACAAGAACCAGCCAGCCCAGATTACCTACAACGGCTACTACGGTATCCAGAAAGCCACCAATGTGCTGAAGATGGCAACATCAAGCGAATATGCAACGATGCTGCTTGAGGCCAACTACGATGCTTATGTATCGACAATGAAGGCTTCGATTGACCGCTATGGCGGCAACTACAGTGGTGACTTCCACAACTGGACCTTTGGTTCCAACACCGACTGGTACAGCGAACTGCTTCGCACGGCAGCCATCACCGACCATAGCCTGACAATCACCGGCGGTGGAGAAAAGGCCACTTATTCGCTGGGTATCAACTACCTGCATCAGGACGGTGTCATGGATGTCAAGAACTACTACAGGCGCATGAACTTCCGTGCTGCCCTCGACTACGAAGCCACCAACTGGCTGAAGGTCGGCTTCAACGGCATCTTCTCGAAAGGCAAACAGCAGGCGCCCAATAATGCTGCATGGCAGCAGGCATTCAATGCACCCGGCATCTATCCGGTGATGGACGAGAAGTATGACGCCACCTTCCCCACCCACTACGGTTCGCCCGAGTCGGTAGGCTTCACCAACAACTTCTACAACCCCGTCGCCACCGCCAACTACCAGAACAGCGTGAACGACATCAACAAGTATCTGACCAACTTCTATGCTCAGATCACTTTCATTCCCAGTAAGCTGAACTTCAAGACGAGTTATTCCTATGACTTCTCGGCCATCCACAACCGCACTTACATGCCCGAGTATTATGTGGGCACCGTGCAGCGCAACGACAAGTCTTGGGTAAGCAAGACTGAATCCACTTACAACAACTGGATTTGGGACAATGTGCTGACCTACAAGGAGACCTTTGGCGACCACAACCTGGGCGTCATGCTGGGTCAGTCGCTGCGTGAGGACAAGTACCACTATCTGTACGGCATCGGCTACGGTATCGTGGAGGGTGATGACGCTTATCAGTACATTGGCATCAGCACCGACAGCGACAGCCGCCGCGCCAGTGATGGCGGTACCCGTTACCGCAGCAACAGCTACTTTGGCCGTATCAATTATGACTATCTGGGCAAGTACCTGTTCATGGCTACCTTCCGCGCCGACGGTACGAGTAAGTACCAGGAGACTTGGGGCTATTATCCCTCGTTTGGTGTCGCTTGGGTAATGAGTAAGGAAGACTTCATGGCCAACCAGAGCTTCGTTGACTACCTGAAGTGGCGCGCCAGCTGGGGTCGCCTGGGTAACAACGCCGTTCCCGCCAGCGATGGTTTCCGCTCGGTAGCCACGGGAGTCGGTTCTTCGGGTGTATTTGGCAACGCTACCATTGCCGGTTTCCAGAACAACAGCTATTTCACGACGCAGAAAATGCAACATATTGATTACCAGCTATTTATATGCTAAACGGTAGAAATACGGTAGAGTTTTTCAGTACCTATTTCAACACCCCTCACATTTAACACTTTTGACCAAGTTTAACGATTGAAATGAGCCAAAAACGGGGATTTAGACCATCATCTTAATCTTTTGGAATAGCTTCAATCTATAAGCTGATTGCACTAAAGAAACATTGCCATATACATTGGCAGCATTATCAAGTCCTGCTCTTTCCGAATGTCCTTCGAATGAAGGAGGTATCGTTGAAGGATGCGAGCCGAGAACTTCTTTTGGAATTCATCAATTGAAACATGGACATTGGATGTCGATGACTTAACTTCTATAGGGCATACTTTAGCCTTACGCGACAACAGGAAGTCTATTTCATAGTTATGCTTGCCCGATGGTGTTGGCCACGTATGGTAATACAACTTATGTCCTGCGGCTGTCAGCATCTGCGAGATCACGTTCTCATATACGTAGCCCACATCTGCGTTCAGTTTGTCGTTCAGCAATTTTTGGTAAATGACATTTTCTGTAAATGCATCGTCCCAAAAAGCGAGAGTGACGAACAGTCCCGTATCCCCACAATACAATTTGAACTGGTCGCGGTTGATGTGTGATGCCAAGCCTGCACTTGGGTCATTGGCGTGATAAGCCAGGTTAGCGGTCATTGAATCTTTAAGAATGGTTATCTGTTCTCTCAGACGGTCCAGCTTCCCTCCTGTAATCACGCTACTTACCTGATAGCGAGAGGCGTTACTGTTCAGTTGGGATGGGATAGCGTGAAACAAATCTGAGGTCTGCCCTGACGGATCCAATTCGTAGAAGTCTTCATCGTAGAGGTCAAGGATGCTGCGCTTGCGCTGGTCAACAATACTCAGATCGTGTGTGTCAATGTAGTCGTTGACAGCCTGGGGCATGCCTCCAACCAAGACATACAGACGAAAATCACGCATCATTCGACGGTTGGTATCGTCACTTAGCGGACTTAGACTGTTGAACATTGTGCGCAAGAGTGGGATGGTATCGTTGTCTCCCAATGCCCAAAGGAACTCCTCATAGTCCATGGGGTACATATCAAGGCGTGTCTCCTCACTGGGAATAAGAATGTTTTTCCGCTGGTTTTCCTTGCTGGCCGATTTTCCTTTACGCTTGATGCTCAACAGAGACCCCGTCTCAATATAATCGTAACGACCATCAGCCACAAGTGTTTTAATGGCTTGCCGTGCCAACGGCTGCTTCTGAATTTCATCGAAGATAATGACTGACTTGCGTGGCTTCAGACTCGTCCGATAGTTAAGTTGCAGTTGTGTGAAGATGTAGTCTAGATTGGAGACATCTTCAAACAAACGGTGTGTTGCTTGCGTTGCTGTTGAGAAGTCAACTAATATGTAGCTCTCGTATTCATGACGGGCGAATTCCTCGGCAACAGTGGACTTGCCGACACGCCTTGCACCCCTGATAAGAAGTGCGGTTGTCCCGTGCTGATTTTGTTTCCAACTCAGCATTTGCTCATATATTTTGCGTCTAAAAATTCGTTCTGCCATTTTCCTCTTTGTATTATCAGGTGCAAAAGTAACCATATAATCCCAAATATCAAAGGAAATGTGCAGAAAATGCCGAAATTCTCAACGGTCGAATATATAAAAATGCCGAAATTCTCAAAGACTGGATGCAGAAAAATGCCGAAATTCTCAAAAAACAAATTGTTCCTTGTACCAGATTATTTAAGTGGACACTGAAAATTGTACCAGCCTGTCATTAGTAAGCTTCGGGCATGATGTAGAAACGTTAGGAAGATCACATATAGCTTTTATCTCTTGAAATGAATAATATAACATTAACTAATAATTGGTGTATATTTTCCTAGATTCCAATGGCGCCATAGTAAAGCGTAAGGACAAAGCTTCTGATCATAACAACGTGACCAAGGTTCAAATATACATCTGTCATCTTCTATAGTATCAGGTGACTTCTGACACCAGTCATACATTTCACAGCAGTCGTTACCCTTTTCAAATAGTTTATTCAATTCATATACTGCCGAAAAAATTTCAATATTATATTCCTTTGATTTTACGCCAAATGGTAGTACAAGCCAAATATCTTTCAATGAATCTATTATAATTGGTGATCCAATTGTTCTAATTGTATTATTAAGAGTTTTATTATTTGATGCATAACCATCACGTACTAGATTAATAAAGAAATATCGATGATTAATTCTCATATCAATAGCGAAACCTAGTAAGCGGTGAATGACATTATAAAAAGATTTAAACTCTTTACCTTTCAGATACTCTTTTAGCCTACTACCAACCATAAGCGCCATTTCCGTGAATCCCGAAACAAGGCTGTTTGAGTTTCCCATCTGAACACATGGCTTATTATAGAAATAATCAACAATTTCTTCTGGTTTCGACGGAATGAAATGCATATTTTTGAAATCTATCAATGAATGATAGAATATTTTCCCCGGCTCAGAAAACTGCAGCGACATATCACAAAGTGCAATGATATTCAATTTGTCTGTTCCAAATTCAGGATACGTCAGATCAACAACTATTTCTGCGGAACTATAAGGAAAGTCAGGGGCTACACCAGCTCCATTTGTTATCATTCTTTCTATTAAATACGCCATACTTTCCATAATGGCTCTATTTCCAAATTGCAGCTTAATTCCATTACATCCCTTTATATATACTGTTGTCAAATACTTTACGAATGGATTGGAATAGTTGACCTTGATACTCTTTTCGGAGATTTTGGAAGGGATAAAAATATCTAACTGTTTAAGACTTCCAATACCAACGCTATTGACTTGCTTATTGAGTTCAATATTACAATAGTTGTAAGGAATGGCCAAAGGCACGCTGAATTTATTATTGTTATTTGGCGCAAGATCATAGACCAGATTAACAGCAGCATGGATATATTCGCTATAGACATAAGCGTTATTCAAGCCAGCATAAGAAGAAATGTCTTGTAGAAAATGAATATACTCATGAACAAATATAGACAGATCTTGCTCCCTTACCGGCAGATTAGTCATAGAGCTAAACCTTTGCCCGAAAGGAAATGAGACCTCCATAATAAAGAACGCTGGCAGATAACTACCTAAGTCCTTATTTAACTTTACCGTTCTATATAAACTTCGTACCATTACCGAATTACTCCATATTTTTTAACTTGTTCTTCATAGCATTTGCGATGATATGCGCGGTTTTATACTCCGTTAACTAAATATCTACAGAATATTTGATAAACGACATGATTGCTGCATTATAATGATTTGCTCAATGATCAACCTCTTCGGAGCCACGAATACCAATATTGTAATTTGTCCTTTCAATAGCAATCAAATTACACCAGACATGTTTGCGTGGGAAATTGGTCTTTCCTTTTGAGTAGCTGGAATCTCAACTTGATAGGTTCCTTGATTCTTTTCATATCGCTTTTTGGTCATTAGTTTTTGTTGCTTGAGAGAGTTGGAGCAACAAAGAAACTACTTTTTCATGATAAATCAACGATAAACCGACGATAATTTTCAACTAAATATCCGCAATCACTTGAAATACTTGTAATCTGTTTATTGTAGTGTTGCCGTGTGATACTCATTAAAAAAATGGTCTCTTGCTGATGCAGAAGATACAACTAATTGATTATCTGATATTTATATATTAAACCGTAGAAATATGGTAGAGTTTTAAAGTGCCGTTTTCGTCCCCCTCATTTTTAACACTTTTGACTTAGTTTAACGGTATCTTCAGTAGAAGAGTCTTGTCAATCGCCTTTATATGCTCTTGTCGTACACCACATTCTTTTGCTATCGTGGGCCAGGATGCAACGGCCGCACGAACTTCCTCAATAATATGATTGGCATCGCGTATGCCCATGTTCTGTGCCACAGCCAACAGGTCCTCTCGCGTGAAGTCATCGGTCTTGCTGTTGAGTGAAAGCTGATGGTGCCTTGTCCATCGTCCGGCTGGATTGTATGAGAAACACAAATCATATGCCGGAGCAAACGACCAGTGCCCTTTCTTGTCCATCAGGAATGAGAAATTCTTGGTGTGGTCATCATGGTTGCGTGCTATGACATTGAACACCATTCGGCGAAACAACTGTTCGAAGTCCTTATAGTTCAACTTTAGTCGGCGTAAAACGCCAAACAACTCTTCGTATGAGTGACGTGCGTCTCTGTCTAAGTGGGCGATGCCCGCTGCCGTCTGCATGTGAATTTTCTCTCCTGACGGTGTCCTGTCAAAACGACGGGTCATGAAGTGATGGCAATCACCTTCTGGCAATAAACGACACTCTGACATTGTGATACCGCAAGTTGTAGCCATCTTGTAATAAGCATATTCTATGTTTCCAATACCTTGAGGATTATCGGTTATCTCATTATGCTCACTATAAGTGCCCCCATCGAACTTCAACAGCCAATATGAAAAACCTTCTGGCGCAGGGACCTGGCCAGAGCGCACTTCACGTGTTTCTTCATTGTAGGCAATAATAGCCTTTGGTTTCGCACCACCGGCAGATGTGCCGACTTTAAGGATGTCAAGGATCGACTTGTCGCTCTGCCTGATCATTTCCTGAAATCTGGTCCGTTCCTTGAAGATTGACTCAGACAAAGCCATTAGTTCCCGTATGTAGATCTCTGTGGATTCGTTTACGCCCTCCACATGGGTAGCGGGCACAAACTCCAGGGCGCCCATAGCTCGTTTACCCACATAGCAAAGACGGTCAAGTGGAGTGATCATACTATCAGTCTTACCTTGCTGGGCGAACCATTCTGTGATGAGCTGGCTGCCAAACTTATCAGGCAATGCATCAGCAATCAAACCAGGAAGACCGCAGAAACACTTCGTTCTTGCATTTGCGGGAAACGAGACGACACCACGGGTTTTTCCCAATGGTATCATAAGAGGCGCAATATCCAGTCCTGATTTGCGGAATTGGTCGTCAAACTGGAAATCAGCATAGGCTCTTTGCTCATCCCATGACATGGCTCCTACGAGGTTGCCCCACAGATATATCTGTATTACTGGTATTTCTTCCATTTCTTATTCCTTTTTAGTTCTTACCCGTTTTACCTGTTTCCCCTTCATTTTCAAAAGTTCCAAAGGGGATGGCTTCTGCTCAGGAACAAGCAAGTCGAGGTTTTCAAGTAATCCAAGTGTTCGCATCTCGCTGATAAGCAGCGAGAGGTTGACAGGTTGTCCGTTTTCAATCTTGGCGACGGTACTCACACCAACGCCAGACTCAAGGGCCAGCTCTTGCTGTTTCATGCCTCTTGAAATGCGATAGGCTTTCAGCCTCGTGCCAAGCTTCTTCAATATGGCTGTATCACTGAGTTCTGTCCACATATTATAAAATCTTCTATATTGTGGTTGCAAAGGTATAAATAAAAATTGTAAATACAAAGATAAAGTTTATTTATTTTGCTAAATCATTGCAAATACAACGATTATATTATAAATAAAGGGTTCACAAACAATAATCTGCAAAAATGGATATTTTTTATTAATTATTTGAAAGAAAGTAAATTATGAGCTGCATTTCCGGATTGTATATTTTTGAACGTAAGTTTCTTATAAACCGAAATTAACAAAAAGCGCGATTTTTGCATTGTATTTACAGCTGATTTCATCTCGCTTTTTTTGCGTCTGTTTCGGAAGCCTTAACGCGCCAAAAGCCTTCAAAATGATTATGATTTCAGCATCAAAAAAGGATGTATTATGATATTCAAGGCCGGAAAACATTCATTACTGCATAGAAAGATGTATCAATGAGTAGCGGCGTTGTAATTCAGATGGTTACCATGATATTTGGCGATTAAAAGATGTAGCTGTGATGTAGCGGTATGTAGCAAATAGTAGCTATTTCTATTAAATGTAGATTGAATAATGGTGGAATGGATGTCCTTTTTACACGCTTTCACCATTAGAGCTAACATATAAAACAAGGATTTGATTTGTTGATTTCGCATCGGCAGATTTCGTATTTTGTCAAGGTGAACATCAAAAAAACGTTTCAGTTGTTTACCTGTTTAATGTAAGCAGCCCTTCGAGCGTTACAAATGGCTCGAAGGGCTTTCCCGTTTTGTTCAGGCTGTTTTTCTCCTAATCAGCTTATTAAACTCGGTGGCATTGAACACCCCCAGAAGATACTGCTCCAGAAGGTTCAGCGGCAGATAGCCTGTGCATCGCGTTCCGAATTCTCCTGGTTTCTCAACAACATAGACAGCATACCTCGCCCCACAGCGGGCATCCGCTACCCGTAGAACAGCTTTGGGGTTAATGTCCGCTACCCAACGCTCAATCATTGATTTGCGCTCTTTGTTTGTCATATTGCTTAATACTTAGTCAGATACCACTCGTTAATGTTCCAGACCTCAATGTCGTAGTTGGTCTCATAGCCTTGTGTCTGGTACGCAAATTCCAGCTCCTTACGGAGAATTCGTTTTGCTTCGGCTTCCAACACTCTCTTGGAAGTCTTTTCTATCTCATCTTCATCGAAGAACTCGTCCAGTTCAATGCGATGGTTCTTCACAATGGCATTCACGGCTGCACGTTTGCTCGTGAAAACACCTGCACAATTCCGATGGCTCGTACTGTGCCATGCGTCCGTCTCATAAACTACAAATATCTGTCTCATACTGCTTATTCCATTTTATATGCGGGGACAGGCAGCACTATTGCCGCCTATCCCCAATGTCTTTTAATCTCCAATCTCAGATGTGATGAAGTCCATGTGACCAGCAAAGATGTCGTCTGGCTCAATCTCATGCTCATTGCCTCGGTCGTTCTTCTCATCGCCAATGATGGAGAGGTCTCCGTCATTATTCACTCTGACAGAAAGAATAACGACGTCACAAGGCTCGTCGTAGTCGTATGCAGCCACGATAGGACATTCTCCCTCAAAGTGCCACTCATAGCCATCATCCACTTTTTCGCCATGAAGTCGAACTGAGGCGGCAAGTTCTTCCTGCTCTCGCCGCTTCACCTCCTGCACGCCGTCGTAGATGGAAAAGTCTTTTAACTTCGCATGTCGGGTGACATGCATTTCTTCTCCGTTGCTTAGGCAGATGCCGTAATCATGGAACTGCACTGGCACAAAATCGATGGGTGCAGCCATCCATGAAATGTTGTCGAGAGAATAATTCCGCTCTGCCAGAAACTGTTCGATTTCCCCGTCAATCATGTGGTCGGGAACATTCAAAACCTCGATGCGCACATTTGCGCTGTCCATTACGATAATCTTCATAATCTGATA
>JAFZCU010000151.1 GCA_017556145.1 Prevotella sp.
CCATTTTAAGCAGTACAGTTATGAATGCACAGATTCAAGATCAATTGGCACTGAAGCGCCTCGTTGACACTTTTTCTAATCTCGCCGACGTAAAGGACGTGGATGCTCAGGTGCTCCTTTTCACCGAAGACGCAGAGGTCATCAGTAAGAGTGGCGAACAGGTATTTGTATCAAAGGGCCGTGAGGAAATCGGCAAGGCTTTTTCGGGCTTCCTCGCATTGTTTGACGTAGTGTACCACCTGAACGGACAGCAAACCGTTGACATCGACGGCGACACGGCCACAGGCATCAGCTACTGTTTCGTGACACTCATCGGAGGCGGCAAGAAAAACCAGAGCGGCGTGCGCTATCACGATACGTATGTGAAGCAAGACGGACGCTGGCTCATCAAGAAACGCGAATCGGACTTTATGTTTACCACGACAGAGGATATGCCAAAATGAAGAAAATAGTATTAGCAATGGCAGCACTCATGACAATCTGTCTGAGTGCATGTTCACAAAGCAACAAACAAAAGGAGAACAAAGAAATGGGTAAAACAATCGTTGTATTCTTCTCGCATGCAGGAGACAACTACGCAGTTGGAAACATTAAGGTGGGTAACACAAAGATTGTGGCCGACTATATCACAGAGTTGACAGGTGCCGACCAGTTTGAGATTGTGACGCACAAGTACGACGGTATGGCCTACAATCCGCTCATCAATTTGGCAAAGGAAGAGGCAAAGAACGGCGAACTGCCTGAGTATGAGGGCGACGTGGATCTGAGCCAGTACGACACCGTATTCATTGGCGGTCCCGTATGGTGGGGCACCTATCCGCAGGTGATGTTCACTTTCTTCAAGAAACATGCCAATGACCTGAAAGGCAAGACTGTTATCCCCTTCACCACCCACGAGGGCTCAGGCCTGGCCAATTGCATGGAGGATGTGAAAGCGGCTTTCGCTGGTGCTAACGTCACTAAGGGTTTCAGCATCTACGGCCACGAGGTGCGTACCGAAAAAGGGAAGGTTGAGAAATGGTTGAAAGGTTTAGGATTTTAAAACAATAAGAATATGCAGAACTTTGATTACATGACTCCGACTCGCCTTATTTTTGGCAAGGAGTCGATAGTGAAGCTGCCCAGCGTTATGGCGCAGTTTGGTAAGAGAATTCTCCTCACCTACGGTGGTGGAAGTATCAAGAAGATAGGTCTTTACGACCGCGTGAAGCAGCTGCTCGAAGGCTATGAGATTGTGGAACTCTCTGGCATCCAGCCCAACCCTAAGTACGACCCCAGCGTGCTCGACGGCGTGCGCCTCTGCAAGGAGCACAATATCGACGTAATCCTGGCTGTAGGTGGCGGCAGCGTGCTCGACTGCTCTAAGGCCATCGCTGCCGGTGCTTGCTATGACGGCGACCCCTGGGATCTTATTTCCTATAAAGTTCAGGCGCAGGCAGCCCTGCCTATCGTCGATATCATTACCCTGGCCGCTACCGGCTCAGAATACGACTGCGGTGGCGTTATCTCGCGTACAGAGACCAACGATAAGATTGGCTATATGGATCCTCATCTGTTCCCTGCCGTTTCGATTCTCGACCCCGTTTATACCTTCACCGTGTCGAAAAAGCAGACCGCCGCAGGCATTGCCGATGCGATGAACCATACGATGGAGCAGTACTTCGTGGCCGACTCTACGCTGCTGAATGACGGCTTCTGTGAGTCGATGTTGCGCTCGCTGATGGAGAATGGTCGTAAGTGCCTTGAGAACCCTGAGGACTACACCGCCCGTGCCGAGATGATGCTGGCCTGCACCTACGGCTGCAACGGCATCCTGTCGCTGGGCAACAGCATGTCGGGCTGGCCCTGTCACGGCATCGAGCATGCCCTCTCTGCCTACTACGACATCACCCACGGCGAAGGTCTGGCCATCATCACCCCACGTTGGATGAAGCACATTCTCTCTGAAAAGACCATCGATCGCTTTGTGAAGTACAGCATCAACGTCTTCGGCATCGACGCCTCGCTGCCCAAACAGGAGATAGCTGAAAAAGCCATCGATGCTACTTATAAGTTCTTCGAGAGCATTAACATCCCCATGCATCTGCGTGAGGTGGGTATCGACGAAAGCCGTATTGACGAGATGGCTCACCACATCGCCGTTAACGAAGGACTGGAGAATGCCTACGCTCCCCTGACAGAGCAGGATATCAAGGAAATTCTGGTAGCAAGTCTGTAACCTAATACTGAAAGCAATGGAGACATTCAGATTATCAAACGGAGTGGAGATGCCCTTGCTGGGCTATGGAGTCTTTCAGGTATCACCTGAGGAGTGTGAACGTTGCGTGAGCGATGCATTGAGCGTTGGTTATCGTCTGATTGATACGGCTCAGGCCTATTTCAATGAAGAAGGCGTTGGCAATGCTTGGCGTAAGAGCGGACTGAAGCGCGAGGATCTGTTCCTCGTGACAAAGGTGTGGATTTCAAATGCTGGCGAGGAAAAAGCCGCCAAGAGTATTGATGAGAGTCTGCGTAAGTTGCAGACAGAGTATATCGACCTGCTGCTGATCCATCAGGCCTACGGCGACGTGTTCGGCACATGGCGGGCTATGGAGAAGGCCTATCGTGCCGGTAAGGTTCGTGCCATTGGCGTTTCGAATTTCCAAGCAGCCCGATTCTTCGACTTTGCTCACTATGTGGAGTTGAAGCCGATGGTGAACCAGCTGCAATGTAACGTGATGGTTCAGCAGACGGGCATCGAGCCTATTCTGGCTGAGACCGATACGAAAATGATGGCATGGGGTCCGCTTGGTGGACAGGGTGTTGACGGCATCGTGAAGAGTGAGGTGCTTGCCAACATAGGAGCAAAGTATGGAAAGAGTGCTGCACAGGTTGCCCTTCGTTGGCTCACCCAGCGCGGCATCGTGGCCATCCCAAAGTCAAGTCACAAGGAGCGCATGGCTCAGAATTTCGACATCTTCGATTTTGCTCTGACAGCT
Source organism: Prevotella sp. (assembly GCA_017556145.1). GTDB lineage: Bacteria > Bacteroidota > Bacteroidia > Bacteroidales > Bacteroidaceae > Prevotella. The sequence continues at coordinate 2,979 of JAFZCU010000151.1, forward strand.
GACGAGATGGCTCAGATTGCCACTATGAACCAATACGACAAGGGTAACATCAATTTCGCCGATCCGCAGTTTGTGAAGTATTTAATTGAAACTTATGGCTAAACAGGTATCAGTATTGGTAGGTGCTGGCAGTATTGGCCAGGCCATCATCCGAAGAGTATCGGCTGGAAAACATGTCGTGTTGGCTGACTACAGTTTGGAGAATGCAGAGCGTACGGCAAAGACGCTGGAGAATGCGGGCTTCGAGTGCTCGACTATCAAATGCGACCTCGGTTCGAAGGTGGATATCCTGAAGTTGGTGGAGTTCGCCACCAGCAAGGGCGAGGTGACGAACGTGGTGAATGCCGCTGGCGTGTCGCCCTCGCAGGCTCCCGTGGTAGAGATTCTCCGTGTTGACCTCTACGGCACGAGCGTGCTGCTGGAGGAGTTCGGCAAGGTGATTGGCGAGGGCGGAAGTGGCGTGATTATCTCTTCGCAGAGCGGTCATCGTCTGCCTGCATTGCCGCAGGAACAGAACGAGGCGCTGGCCACGACTCCAGTAGAAGAACTGCTGGAACTGCCGTTCCTGAAGGCCATCGATGACACGCTGAAAGCCTATCAGTACTCGAAGCGCTGCAACGTTTTGAGAGTGATGTACGAGGCTACTCGCTGGGGCCGTCGTGGTGCTACCATCAACAGCATCTCGCCTGGTATCATCATCACGCCGCTGGCCAACGACGAGCTGCACGGCCCTCGTAAGGACGGCTATCTGAAAATGATTGAGGGTATGCCTGCTCGTCGTGCTGGGACCCCCAACGAGGTGGGTGACCTGGCTGAGTTCCTGATGTCATCACGTGGCCGTTTTATCAGCGGTGCCGACCTGCTCATCGACGGTGGCTGCACAGCCAGCTATTGGTATGGCGACTTACAGTATCTAAAGGCTACACATTAACATGAAAAGAATCATAACACTTATAATAGCAGTAATGACTATGATGACAGTAAA
>JAFZCU010000152.1 GCA_017556145.1 Prevotella sp.
ATCCACGTCCGGATGTCGCTGCGATGCTCGAAGCTTTCGAAGCCTTTCCAAAGATTGACTAGTACCTCCTGGAACAGGTCGTTGACTTCGTCGGCATCCTGCGAGAACATGTAGCACACGGTGTAGATGGTGCTCTTGTGTTCTGCTACGGTTTGCGCAAACTGTCGTTCTAATGTCGTCATTGTCGTTCTGTTTTTAAATCTTTTTGCCCATTAGACGCGACAAAGTTACGAAAAACTACACGAAAAATCATTCTTTTTTTCATTTTCTTCATTTTTCTCCAAAATCTTTGTACCTTTGCACCCATGATAAGGACAGGTGTATTTGTAGGCAGTTTCAATCCGTTTACCATCGGACACGACTCTATCGTGAGGCGCGCCCTCTCGTTGTTCGACCGGCTGGTAATCGGCGTTGTGGGCGACAACGTGCACAAGCCCGACATGCCGTCGGCCGAGGCGCGTATGGAGGCCATCCGTCAGCTTTATGCCGATGACAAGCGCATCGAGGTGAAGTCGTACGACGGACTGGCGATGGACTTCGCCAAGGCCGAGGGAGCGCAGTTTATCGTGAAAGGCGTGCGGTCGGTGAGCGACTTTGAGTATGAGCAATGGCAGGCCGACTTCAACCGCAGAATCGGCGGTATCGAGACCATCCTGCTCTATACGGAGCCTGAATTGGCCAGCATCTCGTCGAGTGCCTTAAGGGAGTTGCAGCACTTTGGGGTTGATGTTTCGCCCTATTTGCCAAAGAAGAGTATATAGTTTAGAGTTTATAGTTTATAGATGATTTCCTATAGCAGCGAAGGGGTGAAGTTCCCCAATATCAAGAAACGCGACACCTCGAATTGGATAAAGAAGGTCATTGCCTCTTATGGAAAGAAAGTTGGTGAAATCGGCTATCTGTTTGTCAACGACGACAAGATCCTCGAGGTGAACAATGAATTTCTCGGCCATGATTATTACACAGACATCATCACCTTTGATTATTGCGAAGGCAAGGTGCTGAACGGTGACATTTACATCTCACTCGACACCGTCTTCACCAATGCCGACAAGTTCGGCCGACCCTATGACGAGGAGTTGCATAGGGTGATTATTCATGGCATCCTGCACCTCTGCGGCATCAACGACAAAGGCCCCGGCGAGCGGGAAATCATGGAAGCGGCAGAAGACAAAGCCTTAGCTATGAGATAAGCGAGCGGAACTGTTGAATGCCTTGATGGTTGTTGTCAAGGTCTTCTATTTCCGACAGATACTTCAGTGCTTTCGCTTTTTCGCCCATACCATAATAGCCCAAGGCGAGCATATACTTGCAATGAATCAGGTTCTTGGCATCGAGCGAGTCCTCCCAGATCAGCAGATCGGGCAATGAAACTGCAAAGTAGTCCATTACTACCTTGTCGTAGATGTGCTGCTTGCCATAATTGATGAGCTTGAAGAACCGGCCATGCGCCTCATTCTCACGTCCTAGCTTTCGTAAAGCCAAGCCCTGATAGAAAATCTTGTCGGGCTTTGCATCGTTATAGTACATCGCAGCAGCTGGCTCCTGAGGACCCTTCGTAGCCTTCTCCCAACAATTAATAGCCTTTTCTTTCTGGCCCAATGCCTCATAGGCGACACCTAACAGATAATTGAAATCGTTCTCTTGGGCGCCATAGAGCTTGCCTTCGCCTAGGTGAGGCGGATATTCGAGGCATTCCTGCAAAAGGCTGATGGCCTTTTCTATGTGACCCAGTCTGTCTGGCCCGGCTAATTTAGCTAGTTCTTGCTTCGCCAGTTCTACGCGACATATCTGATATTGCGAGGATACCTTGCCTTCGCCACCCTCCCAAGGATGGAACTGGTGGGCATCGAGTTTCTGCATGGCCTCCTCATAGCGGCCGAGTTGATTAAGGAGGGTGATTTCCTCAAGCACGAGATCATCACGCTTCTGAATGAGTTTGGGATACTTCTGCAGGAAGTCGAGACGCGCCTGATGGGGTTTGTGCAGACGCTTATAAAGCTGGTCGAGCTCCATTAGCATACGACTGTCTTTTTCGTCGAGATGGAAGGCTTTCTCCATATATTCGAGCGCCTCATTCTGACGGTCCTGTTTATTGAAGCGAGCGAGGGCGAGATTACGCCAAACGATGGGGAAGCAGGGATCAAGTTGTGCAGACAGCTCCCAGTTTTCTATAGCCACATCGTACTGCCGCTTGTCATAGTAGAGACAGCCCAGATAATAAGGCGCTTTGGCTCCCTGCGGATTCATGACCTTGGCAGATTCCAGCACCACGACATCCTCCAAACGGTTGGGGAAGCAACAGTCTGATTTCATGGCCTCAGCCTTCTCGTAACAAGCTTTTGCCTCGTCTGTCAGACCCTTCATCTGCTTGGCATAGCCCATATAATAATAGGTCATGGGCGATACAGCCTTCTCTGCCTCAGCGATAGTCCAAATATCGAGGGCTTCATCGTAAAGACCTGCCTGAACGTAGTCGAGTGCCAATTCGTCGTAATTCTGGCTGCTCTTGTGTAAAAGCTGTTTGAGTTCCTTTAGCAGGTCTTTGTCCTTTGTCAGCAGATATTGCTCATAGCGGACACCGTAATTGAACAGATCTAATGCAAGCGACTCCTTGATGAGCGCCAAGCGTTCGTTCAGTTCCTTCGAGCTTCCCATCTGGAGCGTGCCCTTCTGTTTGGCTTCATTCAGCTTACGCAGCACAACGGCCTTCAGCGCACGCGCCTTGTGATTACAGCTGTTGAAAATAAGAGAACGGTTCAACTCATCGAGGGCATCATCATAGCGGCCTTGACCGACACTGATACAGGCGGCCTCGAAATAGCCGGCATCTGCCCACGCCTTGTTCCACGTGGACTTCCAAAATAGTTCGTAAGCCTCGTTGGGGTGATACAGATATTTCAAGCAAAGTGCCAGATTAAATATCGCCTCACCTTCATAAGGATTCGGATTACGCTTCTGCCAGATCTTCACGGCTTTTCTCAAATAGGGCTCTGCCTTCTGGAAACGTCCGCGACGCAGATACCAGAGGCCTGTCTGATTCAGGCAGCGCACATCGTTGGGATCGCGGCGCAGGGCTTCTTCGTAGTAGTCGAGCGCGCTCCATGTCGCATGACGATATTGTTCCAAATGAAGGCCTGTCAGATAAAGCTGGTCGTTGGTCTTAGTGTCAACTGGCGGCAAGGCAGCCTCAGCAGCATCGGGAATCGGACGGATATCGTCATCCTCAGCCATCCACATTAAAAGAGGTGAGAGAATAGTAAAGAGTAAATCCTCCCATTTTGCTCCCTTAACGTCAACTACCTGCTCAAAGACCTCCTCAGGCGAAAGCGTCACCACCTTATTATAATATTCTTCACCATTCTTGTTACACAACTTCACTTGCACAGTCTGTTTCGAGGTGGCCAGCACCTTAAAGCGCACAGACATATCTCCTACCTCTCCCTTCTCGCCTCTCACCTCTTCAATGTTGAGGATGAAGTCCTTCGAGGCCTGCTTCACGATGCCAATCTCGCGATAAGGCATGAAATACTGCACAAACTGCTTCTCCTCGTAGGGCATCAGCCAGGCGAAATCGGGCTGGTTCTCCGTATAGACACCCGCCATCAGTTCGATATAAGGACGGAAGCCCTTGCGATCAACATGCCACTGCTGGGCTTCTTCAGGCGTCGTCTCATCCGTCAAGTTGCGATCCCAGGCACGTCCGAAATCACCATTACCCCAGGTCCATTGCTTCTTGCCTGGCGAGAAATGGTGGGAGGCCACATGCAGCATACCTCCTTTCGTGTCGTTCTCATAGCCACCCTCGAAGTCGTACTTCGAATTAACAGCCATATAGCTTGTGGGCACATAGATATTCCTGTAGTTCGAGATATCCACGCCAGCGGAGTAGTCCATCTTATAATAGGTCCCTGTGGCTATGGGGAAACTCGATACTGCGCGTTTGCCGTGATCGAAGACGGCATTCACATCGGGTGGAAACACACTCTGATAGGCATCGTTCACCTCGACGGCAGGATTCGCCCACCAGAGGAAGGTCTGAGGCAGGTTGGTGCGATTGCTCACACGTCCCTGAATCTCGAGATAGGCACAACCAGGCCTCAACGTAAAGCCCGCCATGCCCTTCTGGTGGAACATCCGCTCCATCTCGTTTACCCATACCGTTACGGCACCATCCTCGTTCTCAACGATGGTACAGTCAACTGGCATAAAGGTCGAGGGGCGATGGTGCTGGGGCCAGTTAAACTCGATGCCGCCACTGATCCAAGGGCCTGCGAGGCCTACAAGTGCAGGCTTCACCACATGGTTGTAATAAACGAAATGACGCTGCTTGATCTTGTCGTAGGCCATCTGGATGCGTCCACCCAGCTCTGGCAGAATCATTACTTTAATATACTCATTCTCGAGATATACGGCCTTATAGTCCTTGTCTGCCTTCTCATCGCTGATGGATTCAATGACGGGATAAGGATAGACCACCCCACTCGATCCCTGATACACGCGTTTTTCCAGAAACATCGGAGCTTTCTCCGGCTTGCCTATTTCATAGGTTGGTATCGTCACGATTTCTCTCCAAGCCTTTACCATATTATTTGTTTAGAGTTTAAAGTTTATAGTTTAGAGATGATTACCTTGCTGTCAGTTCTTGTTCCAATTCCTCCAAGCTCTTGCCTTTGGTCTCTGGACAACGATTCCAGAGGAAGATGAAGGCACAAACACAGATGGCACTATAGATCCAGAAAGTGCCACTGGAGCCTAAGGCAGCGTTCATTGAGGGAAACGAGAAGGTCAGTGTGCAACAGCCTACCCAAAGGGCAAACGTACAGGTGGCCATGGCGATGCCTCTCACCCGATGGGGGAAGATCTCAGCTAATAATGTCCATGTGACAGGCCCCAAGGTCATCGCATAGGTAGAGATAGCGGCGACAACGAGTACCACCATCATCACGCCCTTCACCTCAAAGAAATAACAGGTGCCAAGGGTCAGATAAATCAGTCCTAAGCCGCCTGCACCTATCAGAATCAACGTCCTGCGACCCCACTTCTCGATGGTATAGAGTGCCACAATCGTGAAGATGACATTGGCAATGCCCGTGATGACGATATCAATAAACATGCCATCCACATCATAACCAGCACCTGTGAAAATCTCCTGGGCATAATTGAAAATCACGTTCGTACCGCACCACTGCTGGAACACGGCTATCACCAAGCCCAAAAGCAATACCTTGCTATATTTATTTTGAAATAATTCCTTCAATCCTTCCTCCCGTTCTACTTGCTGCGATGTCATCGCAGCCTTCAGCTTCAAATAAACAGGGCTCTCAGGAATAAAGAAGCTCATAATAAGAAACAATGCAGCAGGGAATGTCTCTGCCCAGAACATCCAGCGCCAGCCCCATTCCAGATTCCATGCCTGACTTTCTGCAACAGCCGTATCCCTCGCCAAGAGCATATTGACCACCTGCGCAGCTAAGATACCCAGCACAATCGTCATCTGGTTCAGGCTCACCATCCGTCCGCGAATTGCCGCCGGACTGACCTCGGCGATATACATCGGCGAGAGAGCAGAAGCCACACCGATACCCACGCCACCAATAAAGCGTGCGATGTTGAACATAGTGAAGTCATTGAATAAACCTGTGGCTATTGCCGATACCGTAAACAGCACCGCTGCCGCCATCAACAACGGCTTACGGCCATACCTGTCGGCTGCAGCACCAGCCACCATCGCACCTATCAGACAACCCACCAGAGCCGTTGACATCGCCACACCCTGCAACACGGGCGACCCACTGATGCCAAAATATAGTTCATAGAACGGCTTTGCACCGCCAATCACGACCCAATCGTAACCAAAGAGCAGTCCACCCATTGCCGAAACGGCACAGATGAAATAAAGAAATCCTTTGCTATAGTTATTCATAATAGAGTTATTCATAATAGTTAGGATTATTCAGAAATAATGTTAAGTGCCTTTTTGACAATCTCGCTCCGCTCGTTGATGACAGAGAAGTATTCACTCATATCCCAGATGTCTCGCGCTATCAGTGCCTTCAGCTGCAGACGGATATAAGCCAATGACCTCTTCAACTCATCATCATCCTTGGGCTCAATCTTCTGCTTCTTGCCCTCAGCCACCACATCGTCGAGCAGACGCTGAGGAACCTCGAACTGTTGCTTGAAGTCGTCAAACGACTGCCAGCGCTTTTTCAGTTCCTTACGATGATTGTCAACATAACGCAGGTTCTGCTGGATAATGATGCCCTTGGCCGCCAGTTCACGATGATAACTGGTGTAGACGGTTGTGTCGAGCGGTACGTAATAGTCGGGCATAATACCACCACCACCATAGACCGTACGATGCTGGCGCAGTGTCTCAAACTTGAGTGAATCGGCAAAGTGGACACTATCGGCATTGGTCAGTTCGCCGCTCTTCAGACGATTTGTCATATCCATCGCATAGTCTTTGCCCTCACCCTTGGTATAGGGTTTCTGGATACAGCGGCCTGAGGGGGTGTAGTAATGGGCGATGGTCAGACGTATCATCGAGCCGTCAGGCAAATCGATGGGGCGCTGCACCAAGCCCTTGCCAAACGTACGACGGCCCACCACCATACCACGATCCTGGTCTTGAATGGCACCCGTCACAATCTCTGCCGCCGAGGCCGTGTAGCCATCTACCAACACCACCACTTTGCCCTTGGTGAACTTGCCGTTGCCATGTGCCCTGTACTCCGTACGCTGCACCTTACGGCCGGTGGTATAGACAATCATGTCGCCCCGCTCCAAAAACTCGTCGGCGATATCGACAGCCGCTTTCAGATAGCCACCGCCATTCTCCTGCAGATCAAGAATCAGATCCTTCATGCCCAGAGCTTGAAGCTTGTTGATACTCTCCACGAACTCATCGTATGTCTGTGCCCCGAAGTTGCCGATGCGGATATAGCCAATGCCCGGACGAATCATATAGCTGGCATCGATGGAATGGACAGGAATCTTATCGCGGATCACGGTGAATGTCAGCTTATCCTTGATGCCTAAACGAATGACGCCCAGAACCACTTTCGTACCCTTCGGACCACGCAAGCGTTTCATAATCTCTTCCTTCGACATCTTAACGCCTGCAATCGCCGTATCGTTCACGGATACAATACGGTCGCCGGCTATGATACCCACCTTCTCAGAAGGACCATTGGTAACGGGCTGAATCACCACCAGCGTATCGTCCATCATGTTAAACTGCACGCCGATACCCTCGAAATTACCGTTCAAGGGCTCATTGAGTTCCTTTACCTCCTTAGGCGTCGCATAGCTGGAGTGCGGATCGAGCTTGCTGAGCATACCTTTGATGGCATCCTCAACGAGTTTCTGCTCGTCGACACTGTCAACATAAAGATTGGTGATGGCCAGCTCGGCATACTGCAGTTTGCGAAGCGGACTGTCATCACCCCTATTGATTCTTACCTGCGCCGAAGCGCTCAAAACAAGCAGCGACAAAACGGCTGCATAAAAACATATTTTATTCATATATATCCTCTTCTGGACGGTCTTCCTCGATGACGAGGTTGTCGATAATAAAGTTCTGGCGCTCCATTGTATTCTTACCCATGTAGTATTCGAGAAGTTTCTGCACCTGGTCGTTTTTTTGGAGAGTCACCTGTTCGAGACGAATGTCAGGGCCGATGAAACCGGCAAATTCCTCTGGCGAAATCTCACCAAGTCCCTTGAATCGGGTAATTTCCGGGTCAGGACCCAATTCGCTGATGGCCTTTAAACGCTCCTCTTCGCTATAACAATAACGGGTAATAAAATCACTCTTTTTGTCTGTCTTAACATCCGCCTCTGCGATTATCTGCTTGTTTTTAATCTTAGTACGACGGTTACGGACACGGAAAAGCGGTGTCTGCAGCACGTAGACATGGCCTTTCTTGATGAGTTCAGGGAAGAACTGCAGGAAGAAAGTGATGATGAGCAGACGGATATGCATGCCGTCGACATCAGCATCAGTAGCCACAATGACCTTATTATAGCGCAGAGTATCGAGACCGTCCTCGATGTCAAGAGCTGCCTGTAGGAGATTGAACTCCTCGTTCTCATAGACCACCTTCTTAGTAAGTCCGAAGCTGTTGAGGGGTTTGCCTCGCAACGAGAAGACGGCCTGCGTATTCACATCGCGACTCTTGGTGATACTACCGCTGGCAGAATCACCCTCGGTGATGAAGATGCACGACTCCTCCTTGCGGTCGTCTTTGACATCGCTGAAATGAATACGACAGTCGCGCAACTTACGATTGTGAAGGTTGGCCTTCTTGGCCCGCTCACGAGCCAGTTTGGTCACTCCGGCCATCGCCTTGCGGTCGCGCTCACTCTCCTTGATCTTATTCTCCAGCACCTCAGCCACATCACTATGGATATGCAGGTAGTTGTCGACCTCCTGCTTAATGAAATCGCCCACATACTTATTGATGCTGACACCTTCTGGCGACATCACGGTAGAGCCCAGCTTGATCTTGGTCTGACTCTCGAAGATAGGCTCCTCAACATTGATAGAGATGGCGGCAACGATACCTGTACGGATATCGCCGTATTCGAATTTATTATAGAATTCCTTAATGGTACGGGCGATATGTTCCTTGAAGGCGCTCTGGTGGGTACCACCCTGCGTGGTATGCTGGCCGTTGACGAAGGAATAGTACTCCTCGCCATACTGATTGGCATGGGTAAAGGCTATCTCGATGTCATCGCCTTGCAGATGGATGATGGGATAGAGGGCGTCGCTGGTCATACGGTCTTTCAGCAGGTCCTCCAGACCGTGACGCGAAAGGATACGGCGACCATTGTACATGATAATCAACCCCGTATTCAAGTAGGTATAGTTGCGCAGCATATTCTCCACAATCTCATCATGGAACTGATAGTTGTGGAACATTGTCGCATCGGGCTCGAAATAGATATAGGTACCGTTCTCATCCTGGGTCGGCTCAGTGACATCCTTGGTCAGTTTGCCACACTCAAAGGTGGCCTTGCGTACTTTACCATCGCGATAACTGCGTACCTCGAAATGAGAACTCAGCGCATTCACTGCCTTCACACCCACACCATTCAGTCCGATAGACTTCTTAAAAGCCTTCGAGTCGAATTTTCCACTGGTATTCAGAATGCTGACGCTTTCAATGAGTTTGCCCTGAGGGATGCCCCGTCCATAGTCACGTACAGAGATGCAATGATTATCCTTGATGTTCACCTCGATACGGTCGCCGGCCTTCATCTTAAACTCATCGATGGAATTGTCGAACACTTCTTTCAGCAGGACATAGATACCATCCTCTGGTGATGCGCCGTCGCCCAAGCGACCAATATACATACCAGGGCGTAATCGAATATGTTCAAGACCAGTTAAGGTACGAATGTTATCATCATCGTAAATGACGTTTTCTTCAGGAATGTTTTTGTTTTCTTCTGCCATTTTCTTGGGTTCGGTTATAGTTTCTTCACAAAACAGCGGCGGCGCTTGTGCTGAATATGCTCCAGATACTGCCACTGACTCTGTACCTTTTCGTTGGTTTCCATCTCCACATTCGTCTCACCCCACTTAAAGCCATATTTCTGATAGATCGGTATCAGGTCGTAGAATAAGAGGGCATTGGCCCCCTTCTGCTGATATTCGGGCAGAATGCCTATCAGCATCAGGTCGACACACTCGGCCTTATGCATCTTCAAGGCGCGCAGACAATGCCACCAGCCAAAGGGCCAAAGACGACCCTTACGACATTTCTGAAGGGCACGGGTCATTGAGGTAATCGTAATACCAACACCTATGATGTCATGGTTGGGGGTATTCCAATCTTCAATCAGGCATATCAAATCCATATCGAGCATGGGGAAATACATCTTCAGATACTCGTCAATCTGGGCCTCCGTCATCTGCGAATAGCCATAGAGATGGCCAAAGGTTTTGTTGACCACATCGAGCACCTTACGGCCAATCTGCTCCTCTCCGAAGACCTGACTGCGCTTGGGATGCATCGGATGGAGGTTGTAGCGCTTCATCACCAATTCGGATACCTTTTTGAATTTCTCAGGCATACCCTCTTTGGGTACAATGACTTTATACTCCACATAATCGTTATCCTTCACCCAGCCGCCAAGTTGTTCAATGTGCTTGGGATAATAAGGATAATTATATATCGTGGCCATCGTTCCCATCTGATCGAAGCCATCAATTAGCATGCCTTCAGGATCCATATCAGTAAATCCCAAAGGGCCGACAACCTCTGTCATCCCCTTCTGACGTCCCCATTCTTCGACTGCATTGAAAAGAGCACGGCTCACCTCAATGTCGTCGACGAAGTCAACCCATCCGAAACGCACACTCTGACGCTCCCATTTCTCGTTGGCCCTATGGTTGATAATGCCGGCAATACGCCCTACCAGCTTGCCATCCTTATATGCCATGAAATACTCGGCCTCGCAGAACTCGAATGCAGCATTCTTATCCTTGCTCAGCGTATGGACCTCGTCGCTGTATAAGTTGGGTGCATCATACTGATTACCCTTGTACAAGTCATAATGAAAGTCGATGAAGGTCGTCAGACTCTTCTTATCCGTTACTTTCCTAATCTCTACTGATGACATATCTAAGTCTTTAAAGCTTTAAAACGTTGCAAAGATACGAAAAAAGAAACAGATAAACAAAATTTTTAGTTTTTTTGTCAAATGCGAGCTTGTTCACGGGTTTTGACAGGCAATATCGACACTCCCTGCCTCCAGCAAACGCTGCTGTGCCTCATCATAGCTGAGTCCAAGCATATCCTGAAGCATACGGGTGCCCCGATCCACCAGTTTGGCATTCGTCAACTGCATCTTAACCATGCGATTGCCTTCTACACGTCCCAGCCGTATCATCAAGGATGTGGAGATCATATTCAGCACCATCTTCTGCGCCGTACCGCTCTTCATGCGACTGGAACCCGTGACGAACTCCGGGCCTACGATGGTCTCTATAGGATATGCTACTGCCTGTGCCAAAGGGGTATGGTGATTGCTGGTAATACAACCCGTCAACAACCCGTTCTGTCTGGCTTTCTGGATGGCACCGAGGACATAAGGCGTCGTGCCTGAGGCTGCGATGCCAAGAATGGTGTCGTCAGCAGTAGGATGATACTCAAGCAAATCCACCCAGCCTTTCTCTGGGATATCCTCCGCCTTCTCGACCGCACGGCGCAGGGCCTCGTCACCTCCAGCGATAAGTCCGATGACCCACGTATCAGGCACACCAAAGGTGGGGGGCAACTCACTGGCATCCAACACTCCTAACCGACCGCTGGTACCTGCTCCAATATAAAAGAGTCTGCCCCCTCGTTTCATCCGCTCCTCAATAGCCTCTACAAATGGCACTATCTGTGGTATGGCCCGTCTGACGGCATTGGCCACCCCGGCATCCTCCTCATTGATATGTTGTAACAATTCGGATACCGACATCTGTTCCAAATGGTCGAATTGAGAAGACTGTTCTGTAATCTTATCCTTGATATCCATGTTATAGAGTTACACGATTGCATGAAGGCGTTCAACCAGTTCACGGGCATCTGTCAACAGATTCCAAATACCGTCTTCAGACAGCACGCCACGCCTGAGGTCTGAAGGAAACTTTCCGGCCTCATCATCGGCAAAGTCCTGCTTCCACGTAGCGCTCTCATAATACGCTTCGAGAGCCGAGATATCCTCCTGCACCTCTTCGTAGCGATCCAAAGCCGCTGAGAGCGAGATCACTGCTGCGGCTGCCCGCTCCATCCGTTGCTCCATCTGGCTTATCCGTTCTATTTGTTCCATATTGATTGATTTGTGTATGATTTACTCCCAACACTCCAACTCATGTTCCAGTTCAGGCAACTGACTGCGGTGGAAGACAGGTTCCTTGATACCTTGCCTTTTCTGACATCGATAGTCATCGAGCAGTCGGAAGGCATAGCGACCCAAGAGCACGATAGCAGTAAGGTTGCAAGCCGTGAGGAAGGCCATAAAGAAGTCAACAATGTTCCACACTAATTCGAAACTCGCCATCGCACCAAAGATAACCATCACGCCGGCAGAGAAAATGCGATAGACAGTCATTACTCTCGTATTAGGCGTGATGAAACGGATGTTGGCCTCGCCGTAATAGTAATTGCCGATGATGCTGGAGAAAGCGAAAAGAAAGATGGCCACAGCCACAAACACGGGCCCCGCAGCTCCCACTTCTGACTGCAGAGCTGACTGCGTCAGTGCGATACCATTGAGTTCGGGAATCTGATAGAGACCGCTGATAAGAATGATAAAAGCTGTACAGGAACAAACAAGCAACGTATCAGTAAAGACACCCAACGCCTGAATAAGTCCCTGTTTCACGGGGTGGGTAACGGCTGCGGTCGCTGCCACATTGGGGGCACTACCCTCGCCTGCCTCGTTCGAGAATAACCCACGCTTCACACCGTTCATAATCGTAGCACCGATACCGCCACCCGCTATCTGCTGGATGCCAAAAGCATCAAGCACAACCACCTTCAGTACATGCGGAATAAGGCCGATATTCATCACGATAATCACCAAGGCCAGCACCACATAGCCGATAGCCATCACAGGTACCAAGACCGCGCTGACCTGAGCAATACGTTGGATACCGCCAAAGACGATAAACAAGGCGATGGCCGCCAATCCTGCCCCCACCCATACTGGCGACCAGCCAAAGGCTTCCTGCATGGCTCCACAGATGGTATTTGCCTGAATGGAATTGTTAGACAATCCGAACTGACAGGTTATGAGCACCGCAAATAAAACAGCCATCCATCGCTGATGCAGTCCACGCTGGATATAGTAAGCGGGGCCGCCGATAAACGAGTCCTTGTGTTTCTGCTTGAAGAGCTGTGCCAAGGTCGACTCCACGAAAGCTGTGGCAGAGCCGATGAGGGCGATGATCCACATCCAGAATACGGCACCTGGGCCACCAATGGCAATCGCTGAGGCCACACCTGCCAAGTTGCCCGTACCCACACGGGTAGCCACGCTGACGGCAAACGCCTGAAACGAAGATATGTGCTTCCGCTTGCCTTCCGCCGCCTTTTCCTTGACTTGTTCTTCTACTGTATCCACAGCAGAGTCCGTCAGCAAACGTATCATCTCGCCCACCATACGGAACTGCACAAAGCGTGTGCGCCACGTGAACCATAGTCCACAGCCCACAAGAGCGGCTATCAACACATAGCCCCAAACCGCATCGTTGACGGAAGTGATCAGTTCATTCATAGTTAATATCCGAAGTCCTCGCCCACAAGTATCACCGTATGCTTACCGCGTGGCGAGTTGCGTAGGAAGTGAACATAGTTGCAAATGCTCTCCGGCGAGTTGCAATTGTGACAGACACCATCTGTCTGACAAGGCGTCTTGATGTCGAAGCGGGCAGCATTGATAGGAGAGGCTGTCGAACGTGCACGAGCCAATGCAGCCTCAACAGTTTGCGCCACCTTGTTGAGACCAATGATGAAGATAACCTTCTTCGGTCCCCAAGTGATGGCCGCCACGCGATTACCGTTGCCATCGATATTCACGATGACACCATCTTCGCTGATGGCGTTGGCACTCGACAGATAGACATCGGCCGTGAAAGCGCGCTCATAGATCTTCACTACCTCCTCGCGGTCTGTCACCACATCACGGTCTAGAACCTCGAGTGTTCCTCTGTCTTTCAAAGCCTGTGGGATACCCATTTCACGGATGGTCATCGAACCACCCCACGTCACACTGCTCCCATCAGCAATCAGTTCCGATACTTTCTGTACTGCCTCCTCTGCCGTCGGACAATAGAAGGCTTCCATGTTGCGACGCTTCAGATTCTTGATCATCCGCTCCGCCAACCGTTCGTTTCGTAATTCTTTTGGTGTCATTTATTCAGGATTTGTTCTGCGTGTTCTTTGGTCTTAACTTGCTTACCAGCAAAAATCTGTTCTATGATACCCTCCTCGTTAATAATGAAGGTGGTACGGATGGTACCCATCGTCTTCTTGCCGTACATCACTTTCTCACCCCAGACGCCCATTGCCTCCATCAGCGTCTTGTCAACGTCGGCTATCAACGGGAAGGGCAGTTCGTACTTCTCCTTGAACTTGACGTGCGAGGCAGCAGAATCCTTACTCACGCCAACAATCTCATAGCCAGCTCCTTGTAGTTCGCCATAATGGTCTCTCAAGCTACATGCCTCTGCCGTACAACCGCTTGTATTATCCTTTGGATAGAAATACAACACCAGCTTGCGACCTTTGTAATCACTCAGACGGATATCCCGTCCCTGTTCGTCCTTGCCCAGAACCTCGGGCGCCTTGTCTCCAATATTCATAGTTGTTTGTTTTAAATAATTGCTGCAAAGATACGAAATTTCGGATAAAAACACGACCTTTAAGCAGAAAAAAATAGAAGTTAATGCAAAACGTTCTATTCAAGGAAGAACAGACTGACACCTATAACGGAGATGAAAGCGCCAACTACCGCCTTCCACGTGATCTTCTCATGGAAGAGCCAGTAAGACGGCAGGAGGATGATGATTGGTGTCATTGCCATCAGCGTAGAAGCGATACCTGCTGCCGTATATTGCACCGCCATCAACGAGAAGCCGACTCCCACAAAGGGGCCGAATATGGTGGTAGCCATCGCCACAGAAAGTCCCTTTTTATCGTGCATCGCCTCGCGCAAATGTCCCATTTCATCGCGATAATATAGTAATATGGAGAATCCGATGATACCAGCTACGCAACGGTAGAAGTTGGCACTGAAGGGCACCAGCCATTCAGGCACGCCCAGATCTGTCAAGGTCGCCATATCGTAATGATCCATACCTATCTTGCTCAATACCAGTCCTACGCCTTGGCAAACGGCTGCACCGATGGCAAACAATACACCATTCAAGGGTAATTTCAGCGACACCTTATGGTGCTCACCCCGTCCGAGTACGGAGATGCCGATGCCAAAGAGCGTCACCAGCATCGCCACGATACTCATAGCCCTCATCTGCTGTCCCAGCGTCACCCATGCCATCAGCGCTGCCGACAGAGGGGCGAGCGTCATGAAAAGCTGTCCATAGCGCGAACCTATGATAATATAGCACTGAAACAGACAGAAATCGCCTATCACGTAGCCCACGAGTCCTGACAGCAGCATCCACCCACAGGCTTCTCCTGATACGCCAACAGGCAAGGGATTCCCTGTCACCACGCCAAAGAGAACCAGCGAAAACACCAACGCCAGCGCCATCCTCAAGACATTCAGCGTGAGATTCCCCAGCCGCTTACTGCCAAACTCGCTCAGCAACGCCGTTGCCGTCCACGAGAACGCCACACCTATCGATATCAGTTCGCCTATATATGCCATCGTTAGTTGCGTTCACCTAATTTTACTGCTCAGGAAATTGCTGATAGATGCGAAGACCATAGTCGGCACTGGCGGCATAAATATACTCCATAATATCGCTTGTGTCGTGTTCATAGTCAAGGGCAGCCTGCGAACGTAGCCAGAAGATAAACTCCACACAACAGCCAGCCTGCGCCGCCTCTGCCTGACGAACAAGCGGGTTTTTATCGCCAATCACTTTGGGATTGTCGCGAAGCCATTGCTCAATATGATGGCGGAACTTGGTGATATTGGCCACCCCATCATCATCGATACTGAGCGAGCGAAAATCGAAGTACACTTTCCGAGCCTGTTTGCGACCCTCGCCCTGCTCCATCCCCAACCAGTTCTGGAACGAGCCGTCAACCAGCGTTTGGGGCGTGACGGTAATGATGGTATTGTCAAAGTTGCGTATCTTTACCGTTGTCAGCGTTATCTCCTCCACCCTTCCGTTGGCACCAGCAGAAGGCACTGTCACCCAGTCGCCAATGTGAATCATATCATTGTTGGTAAGACGGATTCCAGCCACCAGTCCCTTGATGGTGTCCTGAAAAGCCAGCATCAGAATAGCCGAGGCAGCTCCAAGACCAGCAAACAAAGTGGTAGGATCCTTGTTGATGATGATGGCAATAATCACTATGACAGCAATGAAGACAACAATGATTTTCAAGATACCACATACGGAATAAAGGTACTGCTGACGTGCCGTCCGGGGCCCATCCTCAAGCAGTTTAAAAGTGTCAGCGAATACAATCAGGGTGCGTACAGCCGTCACGGTGATATAAATGGCAGTAAGACGTGTCAGCACTTCCCGAATCGTAGGGAAATCGTAGAAAGTCCAAGGCAGCAATAGCCAAATGACTATCGCAGGTACTATGCTGCACGCTGCCATCAGTACTTTGCGACTGAAAACGACGTCATCCCACTTCGCTTCCGTCTTTTTTGTCAAGCGTAGCACGATAGGCACTAATATCTGCCGACATAGCAGACCCGCCACAACAGCAAGCACTATGGCAAACACCACCAAAACCGCATGACTGGTATACGACACGCTATTCCCCTCTAAACCACAGGTCTCAAGCAAATCATGAATCCATAACTGAATATCGTTCATTATGTATATATATTGGTTATGGGCACAAAGTTACACATTATTTGATAATATCTCGCGTAATTTCCAACATTTTTTGTATCTTTGCCGCCATAATTCATATTTGCAGCATCATTTATAAAACTATTAAAGCATATGAAAGAAAATCGGATTATTGCATCGGCCCTCATCGCTGTGGGTATCTTATGCATGGGTTGGTTTATCAAGGCAGGCATCGACAACTTTGCCAACAAGGACCGCAAGGTAACAGTAAAAGGCTTGGCAGAGCGGGAGGTGCCGGCAGACAAAGTGACTTGGAGCATCGGCACAAAGGAAACAGGCAATGACCTGCCCTTACTCTATGAGAAAATCAACATCCAGACAGACAAGATCAAGAAGTTCTTGCAACAGAATGGTCTCGAAGAGAAGGAAATCACAGTGAATCCGCCTTCAATCAGCGACTTGGAGGCTCGCGAGTGGGGCGATAACAACAAGAATTTCCGCTATATCGTATCAACGAACATTACTGTGGCAACGAACAAGGTGACAGAAGTAAACAAAGCCATCTTCAAGCAGGCAGAACTGCTGAAACAAGGCGTCGCCATCGAGAACAGCGACCCTCAATACGAGTATGCCTCGTTTCAGCAGATGAAGCCTGAGATGATGGCCGAAGCCATCAAGAACGCCCAAAAGACCGCTGAGCAGTTCGCAGAGGCTAGCAAGTCTGACTTAGGCCCTATACAGACAGCCGGGCAGGGGCAGTTCGAAATCGAAGACCGCGACCAGAACACTCCCTATATCAAGAAGCTGCGTGTTGTGACCACCATCACCTACTCGCTGAAAGACTGACCATGTAATAATAGAAGTTGATGCAAAACATGATACGACTGAGCCGCTGGCTTGCAGGGAATGCCTCGCTGTTTATCATCGTCATCGCGGTGGTAACGTTTTTTGTGCCAGATCTCTTTGTGTGGGTTCGCGGCACCACGCAAACAATTATTCTCGGTATCATCATGCTGACAATGGGACTTACGTTGACGACAGATGATTTCCGCATCCTTGCCCGCAGGCCGTTCGACATACTGATTGGTGCCTGTGCGCAGTTCTTTATCATGCCTTGTGTGGCCTATCTGCTGGTGCATGTGTTTCGGCTTGAACCTGCACTTGCATTAGGAATCTTGTTGGTTGGCTGCTGTCCTGGTGGCGTGTCGAGCAATATCATGTCGTATCTCTGTCATGGTGATGTAGCCTTCTCAGTAGGTATGACGTGCGCCTCTACCCTGCTCGCTCCAGTGATGACACCGCTCCTGATGGAGCTGACAGCTGGCGAGATCATCGAAATCGATGCCATCGGCATGTTTCTGAACATCCTCATCGTGACAATCATTCCCGTTGGAATCGGCTGTTTTCTGAATTACACCTATTCAAAAAGCCAGCACTTCCCAACGATTCAGAGCCTGATGCCTGGCCTGAGTGTAACGTGTTTGGCTTGTATCGTAGGTGGTGTGATTTCAACTGTTCACGACGATCTCGTAGCTCGCGGACTAATGCTCTTCCTTTGGACTTTCGCTGTGGTCTTCTGCCACAACACCTTAGGCTATATCCTTGGCTATATTACTGGCCGCGTGGCTGGCTTTACAACGGCCAAGAAGCGCACCATCTCCATCGAGGTGGGTATGCAGAATGCAGGTCTGGCCACCGTGCTTGCTGGCAATTTCTTTGCTGCTCAGCCACTCGCCGTACTCCCCTGCGCCATCAGCTGTGCCTGGCATAGTATCAGCGGCACTATCCTCGCCGGCCTCTTCCTACGCTGGAGGTTTATGTCCTCCGATATCTCCTAACGAAATAGAAGCACAGGCTCAAGGCGACCAAAACAATGACGATAGACCATAAAAGAGTCGAGAGATCATCGCCTGTCAGAGCCTCAGGAGGAAGAGGTGCAACGTCTGCCACTTGTTGGTTACCGCTAAATGTGTTAACAGTAGAAACGATGGTATCTGTCGTATCTGAAGGGACAGAAACCGTATCGCGGATAATAGGTTTGGGGATACGAATAGTATCACGTACTCGCCGCGGATCGAGAGGACCGGTAATAATGTCTAAAAATAACATAATACAAAAGTTTTATTGGGTTAATAATTTAAAAAAGAATGCTATAAGGAGTTCTGCAAGCAAACCTGTCAAAAAGCTGATGGCATTGCACAGCGAGCTATAGACAAATGCTCGAGACAGGTTGTGGATGAATAGGAAGTACCATAATGTTTCGATAGCAATAACAAGGACTTCGCCCTGCATAATCGTCATGACGCTGCTGTCGATATAGATGACGTAAAGGTTCAGGGGTATGTTTGTGAGGATATTAATGACAGCTGACGAGCCCAGCACCCATTTACGCCTTTCACGCAGGAGTAGCAATACCACGAATTCTATCAGAATCGTTGATATGAGGGCAAGCAACAGCATCGTCGTTATCATAAGCTAAATGATAGCTAACAAATAACCAGGAATAAGTGCAGCAGCAAGGAGTCCGAATGCCAGTCCTTCTCGCTTGGGCAACACCACGTTCGCCAGATAAAGAGTAACAGGCATCGTCGTATTGACGGCAAACAAGCCCACAAGAAGAACTACCATCCCCTGACTTCTGAACACCAAGCAGACAGCAATCAAAAACATAACCAGTACCAGCATCCTGACGATGCCCAACTGACGTGCAAACCATCCGCCGACCATCTTACCCAACATCGACAGAGCCCCTATTAAAAGCACCAAAGCGCTGCTCTTCGGTATCTCACCAGTGAATGTCTCACCCACAAGAGACCGCTGCATAACAACTAGCATCAGAACTATCAAGGATAGCCAGACGAATATGCCACTAAATCGACGTTCAATTGCTTTGTTAATGGCAACCTCAGTATCCATCTTGGGATCCAGATGCACATAAGCCGCCGACAACAGACAGATGGAAAGTAAGGCCGCATAGAGCAAAGGCCACGAAAAGAAAACGAAGCCAAGAGCCAAGCCAAAGGCTCCTGTCGATACAAAAGTGCCAAGCGCACGCATATCGTTGCCTGTCCTGACTGCCACTTGTTTGCCTCCCCATACATGAAACAACGAGTTTCCCATTCCGAGCAGAATAGCCACTAACATCACACCAAAAGCAGAAGACACTCTGAAAGAAATGACTATCGACGTGGCCAAGACAGCCATCGTCAGTAATAAGACTGACGCAAACAGCATCCAGTGTTTACGTTCCATCCGATCAGCCAAAAGCCCCGTCATCGGCTGTGTCAGGAATGCCAATATATTATAGGTCAGAAAAATGCCTACAAGATGCGACACAGAAAGCGATGATGCCATCAGATAAAGACAGCATACGCAGAGTCCGTCGACCAGCAAATGCAGCACGGAACACAAAACCGTACTTTTTGTTTCGAACATGGTGCAAAGATACAACTATTTTCGTATCTTTACGCCATCTTTCAGAAAAACTTTGTATCTTTGCAGTCAACTTAAATGCTGAAGTGTATAAAAAAGAATTGTATGACACAAGATAATAAGCAAGAGATATTTCCTGTCGTAGATGCCGACGGCCATACCATCGGCAAGGCAACGCGTGGCGAATGTCACAATGGTTCGCGACTGCTGCATCCTGTGGTCCACCTGCATCTTTTCAATTCCAAAGGCGAGCTGTACCTACAGAAACGCCCGGAGTGGAAGGATATTCAGCCAGGTAAATGGGACACAGCCGTAGGAGGACACATAGACTATGGCGAGACACCAGAGGAAGCCTTGCAACGAGAGGTCCGTGAGGAGTTAGGCATCACCGAGTTCCAACCACAGTTTGTTGAGAAATACATTTTCGAGAGTACTCGTGAGCGAGAACTGGTCTATGTGAACCGGGCTACATACGATGGTCCTGTCAACCCCTCAAACGAGGAACTTGACGGTGGCCGTTTCTGGACTCTCGCAGAGATTCGTACCGCTATCGGGCAAGACATCCTGACACCCAACTTCGAAAGTGAATTCCAGCGTTGCTTCTCGGCTTTGCAACCAAAATGAACGAGACGAAGAAAGGTTTTATCCAATTACACCTAAGTGTGCTGTTAGCGGGCTTCACAGGCTTGTTCGGGCGACTGATTACGCTCAACGAGGTGGATATCGTGTGGTACCGCATGCTGTTTACCTCTTGCATCCTATTGGTGTTTACAGGATTGCCTCGCGTCGGCTGGCGGAAATTCCTTCAACTATGTGGATGCGGAGCACTGTTGGGATTCCATTGGATCCTATTCTATGGCAGCATCAAGGCCTCAAACGTTTCGATAGGCGTCATCTGCTTCTCGCTCATCGGATTCTTTACAGCCCTTTTCGAGCCGATGATCTTCAAGAAGCGCTTTTCTGGACTTGAGTTGCTCTTCTCGCTGATTACAGTAGCTGGTGTACTCTGCATCTTTTCGCTTGATGCCCGCTATCGCTATGGCATCATGATTGGTGTGGCCTCATCAGCCGTCTGCGCTCTCTATGCCATCTGCAACAAGAAAGCCAGCGTAGGTGTCCGCAGTCGTACGGTGCTGATGTACCAGATGTCTGGCGGCCTCATCGTCGTCTCCGCCATCATCCCCATCTATCTCTGCTTCTTTCCCAGCCATCAGCCTGTCGTAGTTATCCCTGAAGGCAGTAATCTTTGGTTCATGCTCTGCCACGCGCTCTTCTGTACCGTAGGTATGTATCTGCTTCAGATTCAAGCCCTGAAGCGTCTCTCTGCCTTCACCGTCAATCTGACGTATAATCTCGAGCCCAGCTATACCATCATCCTCGCCTTCCTCATCTTTGGCGAAGGTCGCGAGATTAATTTCTCCTTCTATCTCGGCATCGCCCTCATCCTCTTCAGTGTACTACTACAGTCTCTAAGAGTTTGGAAAAAGTAATTAACGCAGTATCCTCATGATGATAAAACAACATATACTCTATCATGCTGTGGTCTTCCTGGTGGTGGCCATCTGGGGCTCAACGTTTGTATTTACAAAGTTGCTGCTTCTGGGTGGTTTCACACCAGCACAGATCTTTACTCTACGCTTTATCATTGCCTACGTCATGCTACTCGTGTTTTGCCTTTGGCGAGGTATCCGATGGATGGCCGACACTTGGAAGGATGAACTATTGATGGTGGGATTGGGCATATCGGGTGGCTCGTTGTATTTTCTCGCTGAAAACGGGGCGATGAATTACACGACGACGACTAATACCTCACTGATTGTCTGCCTCTGTCCCCTATTCGCATCGGCCATGATAGGACTCTTTTATAAGTCGCAACGCCTGAACCGCACACAGATAATAGGCACACTGATGGCTGCGGCAGGTGTCATCGTGGTGGTGATGAATGGTCATTTTGTGCTCCATCTCTCGCCCATCGGCGACACACTGGCCTTCGTTGCCTGTCTCTGCTGGGCTGTCTATAGCCTGCTGATGATTCCTGCCAACGCCCGATATGATACCATCTTTGTTACACGAAAGGTGTTTTTCTATGGCCTGCTCTCCATGATACCCTATTTCTTCGTTTATCCTGGCTTGAACACCCAACTGCTCATCGGACAGCCAGCCATGCTGTGGAACCTACTTTTCTTAGGCTGTGTAGCCTCCACACTATGCTTCTTGGCATGGAACTGGGCGATGAAGAAACTTGGGGCCGTCATTGTAACAAACTATGTCTATTTCAATCCCGTCACCACCATCCTCTTTGCCTGGCTTATCCTCTCAGAGCCCATCACCATCTACTTCCTCCTTGGCACCATGCTTATCCTCATAGGCTTGTATCTGAGCGACAAGCACTGATAGCCAACCTTAAACAAGATTCCCACCTTGGGAAAAAATTATTCCCACGCTGGGAACAAAACATTCCCACCCTGGGAATAATTTGGCACCTTATTGATAACGGATACGAGGCTATTATCTGTTAAGACGACGGACTTATTTCACAATTAGAGGCTTTGGATTATGAATAATAGCATCTTTGTTTCGAAAAAGCCTCATCCCTCCCGTTAGGGCCTCGAAAGCCCTTTGAATAAAGGCTTCTTCGAAATTTCATCTCTCCCTTGATCCCTCACATATCCCTCCCGTCATCTCTCCCATCGTATTTCTGCAGAATTTCAAGATCAAATTTTAAAGTATGGCTTTTGGTTGACAATTTCGTCTCGAATGTGAGGGTTGACGGGAGAGATATGGGAGGGTTATGGGAGAGATGACGGGAGGGATCAAAACAGCAACTTTCCTTTATTTAAAGGCATTCTAAAAGATTAACGGGAGAGATTCACCATTTTATGACATCTCACAGTTCTCCTGTCCCCATGTGAGCCCTCTATGCTCCTTCTCAAATCAATTATTTAGTTCTTGTAAGTTTAAAATTTGTCTTTTTATCGAATTTACCATATAAGAATTTCCCATCAGTACTTAATGTAAGGGTATCTTTTTCTCCACTATCGTCAAGAATAATCTGATTATTCTTCACGATGTATGTACATTTGCTTTTTGATGGTGCTACAGCTAATGCCGCTTTCATGGCTTTACGTTTTAACCAACCGATTCCCGCTGCCTTCAGAGCTTCGTCGCTTATTTTCACATCAGCATTCATTACGGCATCTTTATCTGTCTTAAAATCTACCGTTATCGCAGTAGTCATGCCTTTCTTTACGGCTCTTGCTTCAGCCACAGCTTCATTTAATTCCTTTTCCAAAACGGCTTTTTCTTTTTCAGTTGGCTTACGTCCTTTCTTCTTTTCAAATTTAGCATATGCCTTGGCTTTGGCTTGAGGAACTTTCTGATCTATTTCTTGCATCATTTTGTTCATCTCATCAGCCAAAATGTTGGCATTGTAATAAGTACGACCTGCCAGGTTTGTTTGTGCAAACACATTTGATCCGCATAACATCATCATTGCGAAAATGATTTGTAGCTTTATTACATTATTCATTTGTAACAATATTTAAATGTTTGAGGGCACAGGTGATGGCCTCACAAAGTGTCTGACACTTTGAGCAAGACACTTCGCATTAGCCGATGAACGCTAATATAACGTTGACCGCTTCTTCCTCGGTTTTGCCATCCATCTTAATGACCAAATCATAGTTACGAGTGTCATAGCGCGAGGTGTGGGCATTGTTCTTCAGATACTCCTCTCGCAACTCGTCCACCTCCTTAATGATTTTCTTGGCTTCCTTCTCACTGATGCCCCGCTTGCCCATAATACGATTCACACGATACTCCAAAGAGGCCTGAATGAGAACGTTCAGACTATTTGGATATCCATTCAAAGCGAAGAAGGCAGAACGGCCAGCTATGACGCACGACTCCTCAATGGCGATTTCTTGTAAGATTTCCTTTTCGGCTTTCAGCACGGCCTCGGAGGTCACCAGTTTCTTATTGTCTTCGTCGTAATAATCGAAAGAGTTGGCTGCTTCTTCTCCCAGAATCAACACTCGCTTAATTTCCTGCCACCAGCTGCGGTCATTACCTTTCAGATTCTCAATCTGGTCTGATGTCATATTAAACTTCTCTTCCAAAGGTTTAACAAGCGCCTTGTCGTAATATGGTACGCCCAGTTTTTCGGCTAAAATACGACCAACGGTGCGACCGCCACTACCCAACTCACGATTAATAGTAATGACAAATCTTTCGTTCTTGTTCATAATATTTATAATTTTTCTTTCCTTATTATTATAAAAAGGTAATGGGGGCATAATAGCCCCCACTACCAATAGACAGTCTTAGTCAGCCAGCTTGGCCTTGATCATCTCGCGGTTGAGGCGAGCGATGTTGGCGATGGTCTCGTTCTTCGGGCATACGGCCTCGCAGGCGCGAGTGTTGGTGCAGTTTCCGAAACCGAGTTCGTCCATCTTGGCAATCATGTTCTTCACACGGCGGGCAGCCTCTACGCGACCCTGCGGGAGCAGTGCGAGCTGAGAAACCTTCGAGCTGACGAACAGCATAGCTGAACCGTTCTTACAAGCTGCTACGCAGGCACCACAGCCGATGCATGATGCGCAGTCCATAGCTTCGTCGGCATCCTCCTTAGGAATCAAGATAGCATTAGCATCCTGGGCTTGTCCTGTACGGATAGTGGTATAGCCACCTGCCTGGATGATTTTATCGAAGGCATTACGGTCTACCATACAGTCCTTAATCACAGGGAAGGCTGCTGAGCGCCAAGGCTCAACTGTGATGACGTCACCATCGTTAAAGCGGCGCATGTAGAGCTGACAAGTGGTAGCACCACGCTCAGTCTTACCATGAGGCGTACCGTTGATGTAGAGTGAGCACATACCGCAGATACCCTCGCGGCAGTCGTGGTCAAATACGAAGGGCTCCTTGCCTTCGTTGATGAGCTCCTCGTTCAGGATGTCAAGCATCTCCAGGAAAGAGGTATCATCAGGGATATCATGCATCTCGTGGGTGTCGAAATGTCCCTGGTCCTTGGGGCCATTCTGGCGCCAGAACTTTATTGTAAAGCTTATATTTTTAGCCATAATTTAAGTTTTTTGGGGTGCTGTGACACAGCACCATACTAAACATTAGTTCTTGTAATTACGGGTTTG
>JAFZCU010000153.1 GCA_017556145.1 Prevotella sp.
AATAATCAACTTCTTTAAAAAGCGGATTTGGTCTGCAAAGTAAGCATTTTTTTTCGGATAAACCAAACTTAATCGCTGAATAATTTCAAGAGCCTGCGAATATTTGCCCTGTTTTATGTAAATTCGGGCCAAAGTTTCGGTGAAAACACCTTCTGCGGTTCCATTTTCATTGGTTTCCGGTATTTCATCGGTGAGTGGAGGACTCATGGGATCATCGCTGAGGGTGAATCGTCCTTTGTCAATATTTATGAAATCGTCGATCAAGCTTTGGCCTTTCATCTTCGGCACGTCATCGCCGCCTAAGGTCTCGCCCTCGGTCTCCAAGAGATAGGCGACATAATCGACAGCGGCATCAGCGGGGGTCGGCTTGCGTTTGCGCTTCTTCTCTTCGTCGGTTTCCCCCTCTTTCGGGATGGAGTCGAGGAAGTTGTTGATGAGCGAGAGCGTGCGGTTGCTTTGATTATTCTGATTACTCGGAGTATTCTGAGTACTCTGATTATTCTGATTGCTCTGATGATTGGGATGGCGGTAGTGTACGGCCTCTATCAACTGGAAAAGCACCCGGCGGTCGGTGATGTAGATGGCAGCACGGCGCAACTCCTCGTCGAATGTGGGGTCATGGAGCAGATAAAGGTTCTGAAGCAGGAGCAGACGAACCGTCTGATAGTAGGGGTAGAGTGCCAGCAGAGAGCGCAACTCGTAAAGCGTGTCGCGATCAAGGTGTTCGGGGTGTTGGGTCAGTTCTGCAATGTCCATTGTTTGCTATGTGTTGGGGTTACCATTGTGCTACGGAAGCATTGAATATCTGGTCGCACAGATCCTTCATCATTTGGGTGACAAGATCCTCCTGGACGGAATTGAGGGATAGGGAAGAGTCGAAAGACTTCTGGGCTGTGAACTGCTTCTCGAAGTCCTGATCGTGATTCTTGTTGTTGGTAAAACGTACATTGACGGTAATCGAGAGTTCTACCTGTGCCGAATAACCTTCAGCCGATACGGCCTTGTTGCGCTGCTCATAGCGGGTGATCTCGCCTTCGAGTTTGAGGTCGCCGTTACGCTTCACCTGTTGGAGTTTGGTGCTGCTGCGGAACTGGTCTTTCAACTGGTTGTTGAAGATGGCGCCCATCGGTGCCCAAACGTAACTGCTGCGAACGGGGAAGTCATTGATCTGGATGGTCTTGATCTTCGTGTAGTCGATGCTGGCCCCATTAAAGGTATAACTGACTTTACACGACGGGAGGCTGAGCAGGCAGAAGAAGGAGATGAGGCATACCAGCCCATACTGCTTCAGACGGCGGTAGAGGGTGCGGTCGCTGATGCCAAGCTCCTGAGCGGCCTTCTTGCGATTGCCATTGTTGCGGTCGAGGGCCTTTTCCAGCATCTGCTTGCCGAGCACGTTCAGGTTGAGGTTCTCAGGCTCTTTCTCGGGTTCAACGTATTCCTCCGCCACAGCGTCTTCGAGTGCGGGCGAAAGGGGTTGTATGGGGGTGATAGGTGCTAACTGCGTACTTGGAATTGCATCGGCCGGGATGGTCTTGATTTTCTGCACTTCTTCGATCTGTTTCTTGAGATTGCCCATTTCGCGGCGCATATCGTTGACATTGCCCCGCAGTTCGAACAGGATCTTGTAAAGAATCTCACGTTCGTTCTCGAACGAGTGGTCACCGCCTTCGTGGGGAATGGTGGCCAATTGAGTGGTGTTCTGGTCTTGGGGAATGAACTTGGCGAGAATCTCCGGGGTAATGATGCGCTCCTTGCTGAAGATGGATATCTGCTCGGTGACGCTCTTGAGCTGGCGGATATTGCCCGGCCACTTGTAGCGCATGAGCATCTGCTTGGCCTCGTCGGTGAGCGTCACACGGTCCATCTTGTATTTCTCTGACATCTCCATGGCGAACAGACGGAATAGCAGGACGACATCCTCGCCTCTGTCGCGAAGGGCAGGCATCTGAATGTTCACGCGGTTCAGACGATAGTAGAGATCGCCACGGAAGCGGCCTTCGCTGATGGCCTTCTCAATGTTGACGTTGGTAGCGGCAACGATGCGCACATCGGTCTTGCGTACTTCGGTGGCTCCCACGGGAATATATTCGCCGTTTTCCAGTACGCGGAGTAATCTGGCCTGTGTGGCCATGGGCAGTTCGCCCACCTCATCGAGGAAGAGGGTGCCCTTGTTGGCAACACCGAAGTAGCCTGGGGAGTCGTTGATGGCACCTGTAAACGAGCCTTTCACATGGCCGAAGAGTTCACTGTCGATGGTGCCCTCAGGGATGGCTCCGCAGTTGATGGCGAAGTATTTCTCACGCCGTCTTGGGGAGTTGTCGTGAATCAGCCTTGGCAGGATGTCCTTACCCACACCGCTCTCGCCGATGATGAGCACACTGATGTCGATTGGCGCAACCTTCAAGGCGTCGTCAAGCGCGCTGTTCAGTGCTTCGCAGTTGCCTACGATATTATAGCGCTGTTTGATGCTTTGTAGTTCGGATGTCTTCATTCATTCTCTGTTTTGTCGTCCTGGGGAGCCTTGTCTTCGTGTTTGAACATATCTTTGGCTTTCACGGCAAAGCGTGCCTTATCGCCATCCTCGCGTTTCTCGTGATAGAGTTTCGGCAACGGGTTGGCCAACGGCTCATCGTAATGGGTGCGGTTGCGGAAGATGTCGATGGCAGCATAGATCGCGTGGCGCAACGATGCGGGGTCGGCGATGCCTTTTCCTGCAATATCGAAACACGGATCGTGGTCGGGGGTAGTGATAACGAAAGGAAAGCCCGTTTTCATCTTCACACCATATTCCCTTGCCAGCGTCTTAAAAGGCACATTACCCTGATCGTCGTACATTGCCAGAATGCCATCGAAACCATTTTGCAGGTCATTGCCGAAGAAATCGTCGGCGGTAAACGGACCATAAGCCTGTATGCCGGCATCCTCGACGGTCTTGAGGGCAGGAATGATGATATTTTCTTCTTCGGTTCCCAACTGCGGGTTGAGGGCCAGCACGGCGATGCGGGGATTGTTGATACGGAAGTCGCGTTTCAGAGAGGTGTGCAGCAGGCGGCATTTCTCTACGAGCTTATCGGAGGTGATGCTTGAGGCGACATCCTTAATAGGTAGACGGTTAGTTGCCAGCGCAATGCGGATATCATCGGCAAACATGATGAGCAACGACTTGTCGTTGGGGTCAGGGGTGTGGCTGGATACCACGGGAGCCTGAACGAGCACGTCGTAGAGGCCGTTCTTCAGGTCTTCCTTGGCGCGCTGCAGAGCCTTGCGGGCGGCTTCTGCCGATTCGGGGGTAGGGGAACCGAACTCCACTTTCACCTCATTGTCGAAGGTGGCCAGCATGTTGAGTTTGTCGGGATGGGCGTCCTCAGCCTTGGAAATGATGCTGAAGGGCGTCTCCAGTTGCAGGGCATTACGATGGTAGGTGGCAATCTTCGGATTACCATAAATAATAGGTGTACACAGATCGAGCATGCCGCTATCCTCAAAGGCCTTGAGGATAATCTCATAGCCGATGCCGTTCGTATCTCCGTGCGTGATGGCCACGCGTATCTTTCTATTCTCCATTATGCAGTTTTTACTCTTTTACTATTTTACCTTATTATTTTTCATCGCCGTCGAGAGGAGTCCGCAGGCAGCAAATATGTCTTGTCCGCGACTGGCACGGATGGTAGTGAATACCCCGTGTGCCGTGAGATAGTCTCGAAATGATTCCATGCGCTTCTCATCGCTGGCGGGCAGGTCAATACCTGGAATCTCATGATAGCGGATAAGGTTGACTCTGCATTCCAGCCCCTGTAGCAGTCTGATGATCTCGCGGGCATGCGTCATACTGTCGTTGAGTCCGCCAAAGCAGATATATTCAAACGAGCAGCGGCGCTGATGGGTGAAGTCGTACTGGCGTAACAGGTCGACAACCTCCGTAATACTCATCTGCCGTTCTGCCGGCATCAGCATCCGACGCTGTTCAGGCAGGGGTGAATGCATCGAGATAGCCACATGGCACTCGCTTTCGTCGAGGAAGCGTCTGAGTTTGTTCCTGATGCCCACACTGCTTACGGTGATGCGCTTCGGACTCCATGCCCAGCCGTAGTCGGCCGTAAGAATCTGTATGGCCCTGAGGATGTTGTCGAGATTGTCCATCGGCTCGCCCTGACCCATAAATACGATATTCGTCAGTTGACTGCACTCTGGCAGGGCATAGATCTGATTCAGGATATCGGCTGCAGTGAGGTTGCCCTCAAAACCCTGCTTGCCGGTCTGACAGAACAGACAGTTCATCTTGCAGCCCACCTGACAGGAGACACACAATGTGGCGCGGTCGCCCATTCCCGCTGACGCGCCTACCCGTAGCCTTTCAGGGATAAAGACCGTTTCCACGAAGCGCTCGGTACCGTTTGTTGTCGTGTCACGACAACATACAGGAAAAAGATACTTCACGGTACCGTCCTTGGAGCGCTGGCAGTCTATCGGCGGCATGGCGCCTATCTCATATTTGGCCTTCAGCTTCTCACGGTTGGCCTTAGAGATGTTAGTCATGTCGTCGATGCTGGTGACATGCTGCTGATAGAGCCATTTGGCTATCTGTGTGGCTGTGAATGCAGGCATACCAAGTTCACCCACGACGACTTTCAGTTCGCCGAGCGTCCTACCGATGAGCATCTGCTTTTCACTGTCCATCCAGGTCTGTTTTTTTGAATTCGTGTGCAAAGTTAGTGCAATTCGGGCGAAAAACCAAATTATATTTGAGTTTTTAAAAAATTATGCGTATCTTTGCCACAAATTTACAATATCCAAGCATAAGAACTATCATGAGAGAAAAGATAGATTGTTTTTTGCCAGCCATTGATGAACATGTTGCTGAAGACATTGTCTTACAGCTGCGCAATAGCAAGACCATTCAGAATATCACCTTATTGGAAACCGGTTTGCAGAGTAGCAATGCGCTGATGCTGGTGGCGGAGAATGCTAAGGCCGACTATGTGTTGCTGCTGACGAAGCCCGTGAAGGTGTCGTTGGGGCAGGGGGCGCTCGACCGGATGCTTCGTGTAGCCAGCGATTCGAATGCGGCGATGGTCTATTCAGATTATTGGGAGACAAGGGGCCAGGGAGACAGGGAGACAAGGAGACATCCTGTGATTGACTATTTCCCTGGCAGCATTCGCGATGATTTCGATTTCGGTAGTCTGTGGCTGTTTAAGACTTCACTGCTGCATACTTTTGCCATGCAGGCTGGTGAGCATGATTACCAGTATGCCGGACTCTATGCCCTGCGCCTATTCCTGAGCCGTAAGGGACAGCTTTTCCATATCAACGAATGTTTGTATACAGAGGAGGAGACTGACTTGAGGACCTCGGGTGTGAAACAGTTTGACTATGTGAATCCCCGCAATCGCGAAGTGCAGATTGAGATGGAGCATGCCGCCACTGCCCATCTGGCCGAGATCGGTGCCAAAATAGATCCCTCGTTCTATCGTCGCCCTGACTTCAACGAACAGGATTTCGACATCGAGGCATCTGTAGTGATTCCCGTCTTCAATCGCGAGAAGACTATTTTGGATGCCGTCAACAGTGCGTTGGGCCAAAAAGCCAACTTCAAGTTCAATGTCATCGTGGTGGATAATCATTCTACCGACAAGACCACACAGTTG
This sequence comes from Prevotella sp., assembly GCA_017556145.1. GTDB lineage: Bacteria > Bacteroidota > Bacteroidia > Bacteroidales > Bacteroidaceae > Prevotella. The sequence continues at coordinate 5,652 of JAFZCU010000153.1, forward strand.
CTCGAAGGAATACACGACGAAAGGCTGATTCACATCATTCCCAAGCGTGATGACCTGGGCATTGGCGGCTGTTGGAACGTGGCGATTAATGACGACCGCTGTGGCCGATTTGCCGTACAGCTGGATTCTGACGACCTCTATTCTTCGCCTAAGACACTGCAGCAGATTGTGGATACCTTCTATAAGCAGAATGCCGCGATGGTGGTGGGCAGTTACCGGATGTGTGATTTTGAACTGAATACCCTGCCACCAGGCTTGATTGATCATAAGGAGTGGACGGATGACAACGGTCCTAATAACGCTTTGCGTATCAATGGTCTCGGAGCCCCCCGCGCCTTCTTCACCCCTCTGCTGCGACAGATCCAGTTCCCCAACACCAGTTATGGCGAGGATTATGCCCTCGGACTGATTTTCTCGCGTCACTACCGCATCGGACGTATCTATACCGAACTCTATCTGTGTCGCCGTTGGGGTGGAAATAGCGATGCAGCTCTTAGCATCGACAAAATCAATGCCAATAACCTTTATAAAGACCGCTTGCGTACACTTGAGATTGCCGCGCGCCAACAGATGCTTCAGGGTAAGCAGGAACTGATGGCCGATTCTCCCTTACAGCGTTTTTTCAACCGTCAATTGGAAAAGTGGGAAGCGGCTCGCCAGCGTTATTATGACCTGCGCAGTGCCAAGACCCGTGAACTGGCGGTGGGTGCGTATAGCATTCAGGTGCAGTGGAATCCTGCTCGTATGGTGTCCACTGGTGCCAAGATAGACCAGAAGGCCATCGCGGAGCGTCCTTGTTTCCTTTGTGAGAAAAATCGTCCTAAGGAGCAGATTAAAAAGGAGGTCGATGGTCAGTATGAGTTGCTGGTGAATCCTTTCCCGATCCTGCAACAGCACTTCACCATCCCTTCGCTGAAACATCAGCCCCAGCGGATTCTTAACGCGTATGACGAGATTCATAAACTGCTGGAGGAATATCCTGAGATGATGGTGTTTTACAATGGTCCACTGTGTGGCGCATCGGCTCCCGACCATGCCCATTTCCAGGCAGGCACCAGCGGTCTGCTGCCGCTTCAGATGTCGTGGCAGCGATTGTCGCGTAATCTCACTCCACTCGTCAGTCTGAACGATGATGAGGATATCTCGCTCATCGACGACTATCCCTGCACGGCCCTGTTGATACGAAGCCGTTCGCAATATGGCGACGAACAGTTGTTCCGTAGGCTTTATGAGGCGTTGCCAGCTGCAGATCCGGAACCTATGATGAATATTGTGGCCTGGCGCTGTAATGACGATTTTCTGTCGGTGGTGTTTCCCCGTACGAAACATCGTCCTGACTGCTATTACAAGGAAGGTGATGCTCAATATATCATCTCGCCTGGAGCCCTCGATATGGCAGGACTTATCATAACTCCGCGACAAGAGGATTTTGAGCGTCTGACACCTGAAATGGCATTGGGAATCCTTGATGAGATCACCCTCAAGGGCGAGGCGCTGCAAACTGTTATCGACCGCCTGCAAGATAAAGTTCAAAGCTCAAAGATTGATGTTCAATGGTCCAAAGAACCAAACGTAACGGTGGGTATCATTAGTGCCGAGAAGATATCGTTTGAGCTCAACAAGCCTTATACCGCCAAGGGCGAGGTCCTGACGGGTCTTCAAACGGTGGCTTTTTCCGAGGGTGGCATTCTATGGCGTGGCAATCAGTATCGCGAACTTACTTTCACGCCTCAGGAAGACGATGCATCCTTCTCCTTGCACGATGTCACCATTGGCGTCAATTTCCATTGGGAACGTAAGGAGACACAGGTATTCTGTGGTACCCTTCGCTTGGTGGTTGAGGCTGATAAGATCGTGGCCATCAATGAGTTGCCTGTAGAACGTTATCTCACCAGCGTCATTTCCAGCGAGATGTCAGCCACAGCCTCAATCGAGTTCCTCAAGGCGCATGCCGTCATCTCCCGTTCCTGGCTCCTGGCACAGATGGCCAAGCGCCAGCAGATGGAGAAAGGGGGTACCTCGTTCTTCTCGTTCATCAAGAAGGACGATGAACTGATTCGCTGGTACGATCGCGATGACCATACTATCTTCGATGTGTGTGCCGACGATCATTGTCAGCGCTATCAGGGCATTACCAAACAGTCGAGTCTCGCAGTAGAGCAGGCTGTTCAGGCTACCCGCGGACAGATACTTGCCTATGAGGATGAAATCTGCGACACGCGCTTCTCGAAGTGCTGTGGCGGACAGACTGAGGAGTTCCAATATTGCTGGGAGGATACGCCGAAGCCTTATCTCGTTTCATTCCATGATCCCTACTGCAATACCAGCGACAAGCATATCCTCTCGCAGGTGCTGAATGATTTCGATAAGGAAACGCCCGATTTCTATCGCTGGACTGTGGTGTACACCCAGGAGCAACTTTCTGAGTTGGTCAACCGCAAACTGAAGGATGACTTCGGCACCATTACCGACCTGATACCCTTGGAGCGTGGTAAGAGTGGCCGTATCTGGAAATTGAAGATTGTGGGTACCAAGAAAACCTTCACCATTGGCAAGGAACTGGAAATACGCCGTGCCCTGAGCGAGACTCATCTTCTCTCCTCTGCGTTTGAGGTGGAGGTTAGGAGTCAGGAGTCAGGAGACAGGAGTCAGGAGAAGACCTTTATCCTCCACGGCTCCGGTTGGGGACATGGTGTAGGTCTCTGTCAGATTGGTGCTGCCGTCATGGGTGAGCAAGGCAAGACCTACGATGAGATTCTGCTTTTCTATTATCGTAATGCAACTATCAAACAACTATATGAGTAAGAAAAATCCATGGGCTTGGGTGCCCACCCTTTATTTTGCAGAGGGTCTGCCGTATGTGGCGGTGATGACCATTTCGCTGATTATGTATAAGCGTCTCGGCCTTTCGAATGCCGATATCACCCTTTATACATCGTGGCTCTATTTGCCTTGGGTTATCAAACCCCTGTGGAGTCCGTTTATTGATATCATCAAGACCAAGCGCTGGTGGATTGTCACCATGCAGTTGCTGATAGGCGCCTCCTTGGGTGGTGTAGCCTTCACAATACCAGGTCCTTACTGGCTGCAGGGGTCGTTGGCGTTCTTTTGGCTGATGGCCTTCTCGAGTGCCACTCACGACATTGCTGCTGACGGTTTTTATATGCTGGGTCTCGATGAACATAAACAGGCTTATTTCGTAGGCATCCGCTCCACGTTCTATCGTATCGCCACTATCGTTGGCCAAGGTCTGCTGGTGATGTTGGCTGGTAATCTGGAGGTGCTGACGCGTAATGTGAAATATTCGTGGAGCCTGATGTTCTACGGTATGGCGGGACTCTTTATAGCCTTCTGGCTGTGGCATCACTATATCCTGCCGCGTCCTAAGGAAGATAAGGGTATCGAGAAAATGCATGGGGCACAGATCATGGAGGAGTTCTGGGCCACGCTGAAAACCTTCTTCCTGAAGCCTCAGGTATGGGCAGGCATCTGTTTCATGTTATTCTATCGTATGCCTGAGGGTTTGCTGGCCAAGGTGAGTGCGTTATTCCTGATTGATGCGACGGCTAATGGCGGATTAGGTCTCTCGCCGGCAGAATACGGTTTGGTGCAGGGTACGGTGGGTGTGATCGGCCTGACGCTGGGTGGCATCCTTGGTGGCATTGTGGCGAGCCGTGATGGTCTGAAGCGCTGGTTGTGGCCCATGGTGATGGCCATCACATTGCCCGACCTGGTGTATGTTTATCTGGCCTATGTATTGCCTCAGAGTCTGTTCATCGTCAACATCTGTGTGTTTATTGAGCAGTTTGGCTATGGCTTCGGCTTCTCTGCCTATATGCTATACCTTATTTATTATAGTCAGGGTGAGCACAAGACGGCCCATTATGCCCTCTGTACAGCCTTGATGGCATTGTCGATGATGATTCCAGGCCTCTTTGCAGGAGCCTTGCAGGAAGCTGTCGGCTATGGCACGTTCTTCCTGATTGTGATCATCGCCTGCTCCATGACCTATATTGTCACTTCGCTGCTGAAGATAGATCCTGAGTTTGGAAAGAAAAAGACGGCTTAGATTCCTAAACCGTCCTGATAAGTTGCGTCTACCGCCTTGCTCTGCAGAATGCGAGAGTAGGGCGGTACGTCGTGTGTAAGCCAGATGTTACCGCCGATGGTTGAGTCGTGGCCGATAGTGATGCGACCCAGCACCGAGGCGTTGGAATAGATGGTGACATTGTCCTCGATAATCGGATGACGGGGCACATTAAGCATATTGCCCTGCTCATCATACTTGAAACTCTTGGCACCAAGGGTTACACCCTGATAGAGTGTTACGTGGTTGCCGATGATACAAGTCTCACCGATTACTACGCCTGTACCGTGGTCTATTGAGAAGTATTCGCCGATCTGGGCACCAGGATGGATGTCGATACCCGTCTTTGAGTGGGCCTGTTCGGTGATGATGCGTGGAATCACGGGCACGCTCATCTCGTGCAACCGATGGGCGATGCGGTAGTGCGTCATCGTGTTCACCACCGGATAACAGAAAATCACCTCCCCGTATGTCGCAGCAGCTGGGTCGTTGTCGAACATCGCCTGGATATCCGTATAGAGCAGACGCTTGATCTCTGGCAGAGAGTCAATGAACTCCAGAGCCAACCGTTCGCCAGACGCCTTGACGTCATCCTCAGAACATTCCTCACAGAACTGCAGACCGCGCGCTATCTGCTGACGCAGCAACTGATAGAGCTTTTCCATACTCACGCCAATCTGGTAGGCTCGTAACTGCTCGTCAGGCTGGCGCTTGTTGAAATAGTCGGGGAAGATGATGCTCTTGATGAGGCTCACGATCTGCTTTACATCCTCCACCGATGGTAGCGGTGTTTCTGTGGATGTGGGCATCATCCTTATCTCGTCATCAATATGCTCTGAGAGCACGCCAACATTGCGGCGCAACGTCTCGTTGATTTGTCTCTGTTCCATACTTATGTATTGGTTTTGGCTGCAAAGTTAAGGAAAAGCCGACGAAATTCAAAATAATTCTTGATTTATTTCTGCCTAAAATTTGGAACTTTCGCTTTTTTTGTGTACTTTTGCAATCGAAACCATCAACTATTCTTATTTTTAATTACAACTTATGATGAAAAAACTTTTTTTGCCTCTTCTGCTGATGGTAGCAGTATCTGCTAATGCGGCAGACAACAACCCAGTGTTAACAATTGAAGGTGGTCAGGTGCAGGGCGTCTTGGCTGACGATCATCCTGACGTGTTTGTGTATCGTGGCATTCCTTATGCTGCTCCTCCTATCCGCGAGAACCGTTGGAAGGCTCCTCAGCCCGTTGTGCCCTGGAAGGGTGTGAAGATCTGCGACACCTTCGGACGTCCGAGTTATCAGGCTATTCAGTATACTGGTGGCTATTATACGGAGTGGGGCTATGGCAAGGAGGCTGCCTTCAGTGAGGACTGTCTGTATCTGAATGTGTGGACAAAGGCTCCTGGACAGGTGAACAAAAAACTGCCCGTAGCTCTGTGGATCCATGGTGGCGGCTATCGCGAAGGTTTTGGTTCTGAACCCGAGTTCGACGGTCAGGAGTGGGGTGCCAAAGACGTGGTGCTTGTATCGATCAACTACCGTCTGGGTATCTTCGGATTCCTGACTCATCCTGCTTTGGCTGAGGAGAGTCCCAACAAGGTGTCGGGTAACTATGGTATCCTCGACCAGATAGAGGCCCTGAAGTGGATCAAGAAGAACATTGCCCAGTTTGGTGGCGACCCCAACAACGTGACCATCTTCGGACAGAGTGCTGGTGGTGGTAGCGTGCGTACGCTTTGTGAGTCTCCGCTGGCTCGTGGCCTGTTCCACAAGGCTGTTATTATGAGTGCGCAGGGACTGAGCATTCCCAACCCCAACGGTGGTGGTATGATGGGTGGCCGTTATAGCGGTGGTTCCATTGAGGATGCAGCCAACAATGCCAAGAAGATGTTCGACTGGGCTGGTATGACTGATTTGCAGAAGATGCGTCAGGCCTCGACGGAGACTGTGTTTGCGCTGCCTACCATCTATCAGCAATATCAGCAGGCTAACAGCCCTCAGCAGCAGCAAGGTGGCATGATGGGTATGATGCGTATGGGCATGGGTTATATGCCGATGATTGATGGTTATGTGAGCGTGAAGAGCTTCGACGATGCTACCCGCGAGGGCACGTTGGCTGATGTGCCTTATATGATTGGTTTCACCCTCAACGATATGGGTAATATGGCTCCTAACATTGCCGAGTTCTGTAAGGTCCGTGCAGAGAAGGGCGGTAAGGCTTGGGCTTATGAGTTCGCTCGTCCGTTGCCCGATGACGGTAGCCATCCTGAGGTGACACAGCGTCTGCGTGGTGCTTTCCACTCCAGCGACCTTTGGTTTGTGTTCAAGAGCTTGAAACATTGCTGGCGTCCTTGGACCAAGGGTGACTGGGATCTCTCTGAGAAGATGCTCACCGCATGGACTAACTTCGCCAAGTATAGCGATCCTAACGGCCCGAAGGGTGGTGCTTGGCAGCCCTGCACGGAGAAGAATCCGAAGTTTATGGTGTTCAAGCTGAACGACAAAGACGCAGAGGCTTCTGTCTTTGGCGAGCCTGAGATTGCTCCTCAGCAGGGCTTTGGCGGCTTTGGTGGCTTCCCTGGTGGTGGCGCTGGCCGTCCTGGTGGCGCTGGTGCTCCCGGCGCTGGTGCTCCCAGAAGATAATGTCTTATGCCGACATGCAATTTGAATATAAAGAATCCCCGTCAAGTCTGGCGGGGATTTCTTTTATCTGATGAACAATAATTCTCGGTATTTCGGCAGAGTCCAAAGACCGTCCTCGACAATCATCTCCAGTTTGTCTGCTTCATAGCGGATGTCCTCCATTTTCGGACAGACGGTGTCGTGGTAGGCGATGGCGCGCTGATGGATGTCGGCAATCTGATTGGCCAAACGGCGTGCCTCCGTCAGTTCATCCACGAGACGTTCGATGCGTTCCGTACGCTCTGCGATCTCCTCAATGAGTTTCATATTACGGGCAGAGAGACGCTCGGCACGTTCTGCAGAGAACACATCCTTCATGCCCTGCACATTCTTGATCAGCTGACTCTGATAGTGCGTGGCTACAGGGATGATATGATTCATCGACAGATCGCCCATCACACGGGCCTCTATTTGTACGGTTTTGACATACATCTCCCATTTTACCTCATTACGGGCTTCAAGTTCCTTGCGGTTCATCACCTTGGTGCTCTCAAACATCTGGATACTCTCGGGGTCGAGGTAGTGCTCAATAATCACGGGGCATGACTTCTCCACATCGAGACCGCGTTTGGCAGCTTCCATCACCCAGGCATCGCTGTAACCATTGCCATCGAAACGGATGGGCTTACAGGTCTTGATGTCGTCGCGCAGCACATCGAGGATAGCACGGTATTTGATGGAGTTATCTGAGTTATCTGAGTAATCCGAGTTTTCAGAGTACTCCGAGATTTTCTGATCCACGCGCCGCTTGAAACTCTCAAGAGCTTCAGCAACAGCAGAATTAAGGGCAATCATTGCGGAGGCGCAGTTGGCGGTAGAGCCAGGCGCGCGGAACTCAAAACGATTACCAGTGAAGGCGAAGGGTGACGTGCGGTTGCGATCAGTATTGTCGATAATAAGATCTGGAATCTGGGGAATGTCAATCTCCATGCCCTGCTTGCCCTTCAACTGGAATATTTCGTCCTTATCGCTTAGTTCGATGTGATCGAGCAGTTCTGTGAGTTGCTTGCCCAGGAACGAACTGATGATGGCAGGAGGGGCTTCGTTGCCACCTAAACGATGGGCATTGGTGGCACTCATGATTGAAGCTTTCAGCAACCCGTTGTGCTTATAGACACCCATCAGCGTCTCTACGATAAAGGTCACAAAGCGCAGATTCTCCTCAGGCGTCTTACCAGGGGCATGCAGCAAGACATCATTATTTGCCGTCAGACTCCAGTTGTTATGTTTGCCTGAACCATTGATGCCGTCAAAGGGCTTCTCATGCAGCAGCACGCGGAAGCCGTGATTGCGGGCCACACGTTTCATGAGTGACATCAGCAGCATATTGTGGTCGACAGCCAGGTTGCATTCCTCATAGATGGGGGCCAGCTCAAACTGGTTGGGAGCCACCTCGTTATGGCGCGTCTTACAGGGAATGGCCAGCTCAAGGGCTTGTATCTCCAGATCCTTCATAAAGGCCTGAACACGATCGGGAATGGTGCCGAAATAGTGGTCGTCCATCTGTTGGTTCTTGGCACTTTCGTGTCCCATCAGCGTACGTCCTGTCAACATCAGGTCAGGACGAGCGGAATAGAGTCCTTCATCCACAAGGAAATACTCCTGTTCCCAGCCTAAATTCACCTGTACCTTCGTCACGTCGTCGTAGAAATACTGGCAGACGTCAACCGCAGCCTTGTTGATGGCGTGGAGCGAACGCAGCAGGGGTGCCTTGTAGTCGAGGGCCTCGCCTGTATAGGCGATGAAGATAGTAGGGATACAGAGGGTGTCGTCGATGATGAACACTGGCGAGGTGGGATCCCAGGCCGAATAGCCACGGGCCTCGAAGGTGTTACGGATACCACCGTTGGGGAAACTGCTGGCATCTGGCTCCTGCTGAACCAACAATTTTCCGCTGAAGTTCTCCACCATACCGCCTTTGCCGTCGTGCTCAACGAAGGCATCGTGTTTCTCGGCCGTACCCTCGGTGAGAGGCTGGAACCAGTGGGTATAATGGGTGGCACCCATCTCTTGCGCCCACTGCTTCATACCAGTAGCCACAGCATCGGCGATGCTACGGTCCAGACGGGCACCGTTGTCAATCACGTCGATGAGTTTGGCGTGGACATCTGCTGGCAGATATTTGTACATCTTCTCTCGTGTGAACACGTATTTGCCGAAATACTCCGAAGGGCGTTCCAAGGGTGCCTTCACTTCCAGGGCCTTTTTCTTGAATGCCTCTTCAACAACTTGGAATCTAAGGTTGCTCATGCGTTGGATGTTTGAAATTTGCGATAATTATCTGATGGCTTATAGCGAACTGACGGAAATGCCGAAGACCAAGTTGGCGCGTTGCAGGTAGGGATTGGCGTGCAACTCCACGTAGATGGGCACTTTAAAGTGCTTGAACTCGAGGTTCTTGGTGGCGCGTACGGAGGCCACGTTGCAGGTGAACGACTCGCCATACATCCAGTCGCCACGTGTAACGGTTTTGGTCGTGCCTGTCTCTGTAACGACCTGCTCCTTGTGGGTGGTGCCTGCACTCTCCATGGGTGTGACTCCAGCACGTACATCCCAGTCGAGACCTCCGAGACGGAAGGGCACGCTCAGTTCGATATAGGTGGAATAGGCACGACTGCCGTCAATCTTGTAGTCATTGCCATAGAACATCGTGTAGGCTTGCAGCGAACCGTACTTACAGGTATAGCCGATATTGCCTTCCAACTGGTGGGGACATTCCGTCTCTCCGCTAAAATAGAAATAGCGGTTTCGGGGATCCACGTCTGCAGTCCAGTAATCGATGACGCCAATGTTGAAACCAAAGAGACTATAGCCGAGTGTGACATCGAGATCCTGTATGCCACCCTCCTTTTCGAGTGGGGTGCTGCCTGCGACATTCAGCGACAGTCCTTTCCAGGCAACGTTCAATTCAGGCTGGAAGCTGGCGCCAGCCATGTCGATACCACGCCACATATAACGGCTGACAAGGTCTGCGCATACGGTTGCTTCGAATTCGTCTTGTGCCGCTACAGGCAGAAACGATATGGCTGCAAGAGCCAAAGCTAAAATCTTTCTCATATCAGTCAATGTATCTTTTTAAAATGTCTTGATATTCGTCTGTACGACGGTCGCGGAGGAAAGGCCACCAGCGGCGCACTTGTTCGGAGTGCTCTATGTCGAGTTCCACGATGATACTTTCTTCCTCATCTGTTGAGGCCTCATAGATAAGCTCGCCCTGAGGTCCGGCCACAAACGAGGTTCCCCAGAACTGTATACCGTTGGTTTGTCCTGAGGGATCAGGCTCATGACCCACACGGTTCACAGTGATAACAGGCAGACCGTTCGCCACAGCATGTCCGCGCTGTACCGTCTGCCAGGCTATGCGCTGACGCTGTTGTTCCTCAACTGTATCGCTCGACTCATAGCCGATGGCAGTGGGGTAAATGAGCAAATCTGCCCCCTGCAATGTCATCAGACGTGCTGCCTCAGGATACCACTGGTCCCAGCAAACCATCACACCTAGTTTGCCCACAGAGGTCTGGATGGGATGGAACCCAAGGTCTCCAGGGGTGAAGTAGAACTTCTCATAGTAGGCAGGGTCATCTGGGATGTGCATCTTACGGTAGATGCCCGCAATAGTGCCGTCTTTCTCCAACACCACAGCTGTGTTATGATACAGTCCAGGGGCGCGTTTCTCGAAGAGAGAGGTAACGATCACCACTCCATACTCCTTGGCCAGCTCACCGAAGAATCGGGTAGAGGGCCCTGGAATCGGCTCTGCCAAATCGAAGTTCCGGACATCTTCTGTCTGACAGAAGTAGAGCGAGTTGTGCAGTTCCTGAAGCACAATAAGCTGTGCCCCTCGCTTGGCCAGGTCGCTGATGCCCTCTGCCAATCGGAGCAGATTGTCCTTGGTATCAGCGGTGTTGTGCTGCTGCAAAAAACCTATCTTCAATTCTCTCATATTCTTATTTCTTACCTTTCAGGAA
>JAFZCU010000154.1 GCA_017556145.1 Prevotella sp.
CGGTGCAGACCACACCGATGATGCGCCCTTCGCGATTAATCAGCGGTTTGCTGTAAGAGTAGTTGTACTCCCAGGAGGTGAGCACGCCCACGCCCTCGTCGATATAGGGCTCGTGCCATACCCCCCGCTGCTGTTCTCGGGGCGCCTTGTACCAGTCACGGTCGAAGTATTCGTAGTTGTCCTCCACGATGGTCTTGATAGAGTCGGCCGTCCTGAGCGAATAGGCCGAGAAATAGCGGCCACGCTCCGGAAAGAAGTTAGGCTCCATGGCAATCGTAAAGCCCAGCACCTTGGGATGGTGCTCCAGCATCCGGCGCGAATAGGCCAGCAGCGAGTCGGGCTCCAGATGCGCCAGGATGATGGGGTCCATGCTGGAGGTGCGCACCTCCACGCTGTCCATGATGGCCGATATGCGTTGTACCGTGGTGTCCAGCACCTGCGTGGCATAGCTGATGGCTTCGTGCTTGACGTACTTCCTGGTCTGATAGAACACGATGCTGAGGAACACGCCGAAGAGCATGAAGACGATGACCAGAATCCGAAGACCCAGGCGCAAGGACAGATGCCGACGGATATAGCTGACGAACGACTTCATGTGGCACTAAGCATTTTGTCGAGGAGCATGGTGACGGTCTCGGTCTCGTTCAGAATCTGGATCTGAATCTTCACCAGTTCCGCCCTCGAGAGGGTTTCACAGTCATTGCAGAGGGTCTCCGTCTGCGCGGCAATCGCATCGATGCTGCGGGTCATCTGGTCGGTCATATTGCTCAGAAAGCGCTCCTTCACGCTGCCAGCCGCCTGCGCCTGCTCGTAGGCCGCCTGCAGCTGCTCGTTCTGCGCGCTGAGCGTCTCGCGCTTCAGCTGCATGTCGGAGATGTAGTCGGCCAGCGAACGCTGCATCGTCACAAAGCTGTTCTGCAGTTGGGCTATCTCGTCCTTATGGCCGCTGTCGGGCACCGTCTCGTCGAGATGTCCCTCGGCGATGCGCTGTGCCGAGTCGGCCAACAGTTTCAGGGGGCGCAGATGTCGGGCAACGACATACCTGCAGACCAGCACCAGCACCAGCAGATAGATGACGGCCGCTGTCACCGAGAAGACGGGCAGATCGTAATATCGCGTACTTAAATAGACTATCACAAAGACGGCCGCTGAACAACCTCCCACCCAAAGCATGATCTGAGTGGTGAGCGAGTCGGCGATAGAAGAGAATCGTCTCATCATAGGCAAGCAGATGTCGTTTATAGTCTATTTTGCTGCAAAGATAAGCAAATTTTCCGGCTTTCGAAGCTTTCTCAAAAAAATTTTTCAGATTTCGTGTAGTTTTTCGTATCTTTGTCGCGTCTAATGGGCAAAAGATTTAAAAACAGAACGACAATGACGACATTAGAACGACAGTTTGCGCAAACCGTAGCCGAGCACAAGAGCACCATCTACACCGTGTGCTACATGTTCTCGCAGGATGCCGACGAAGTCAACGACCTGTTCCAGGAGGTACTAGTCAATCTTTGGAAAGGCTTCGAAAGCTTCGAGCATCGCAGCGACATCCGGACGTGGATCTATCGCGTCGCCCTTAACACCTGTATCTCTATTGACAGGAAAAAGAAGCGACGCTCCTCCGAAGTCCGCCTGACGATGGACATCAACCTCTTTGAAGACCGCGACGAGGACACCAAGCAAGTGGATATGCTCCACAAGCGCATCTCCAAGTTGCAACCCTTCGACAGGGCCATCGTCCTGCTCTGGCTCGAAAACCTATCGTACGAGGAAATCGGGCAGATCGTCGGCATTAGCACTAAAAACGTCAGTGTCCGTCTGTTCAGAATCCGCGAACAGTTAAAACAAATGTCTAACGATTAAAAAACTTACCCATTATGAACAACGAAAATTTCGAATTAGAGAATATGCGTGAGCAGATGGCTACGCTGAAGAAGAAACTGGACCAGCAGCAGATAGTGAACGACCGCTTGATCCGCCACTCGATGGAAAAGACCGCCGGCAAAATCAGTCGCAGGTATTATGTCATCATGGGCCTCTGCGTGCTGATGATTCCATACACCTACTGGGCATTGGTGAGACTGAACAATTTCTCCATTTACTTCTGGATTTACACTTGCTTCGTGATGCTGGTTTGCCTGGGTGCCACTTATTATAACTGCAGAAACCTAAATATAGACATGATGGACAACAGCCTCGTGGACGTCCGCCGCTATATAGCCCGCGCCAAGAAGTTCGACGCAAACTGGCTCTTCGTCGGCATCCCCCTCGTAATAGTCTTCCTTGGATGGTTTTTGTACGAGTCGTACCACCTTCATAATGATGCCCTTTTCAACGGCCTCCTCTGGGGCGGATGCATCGGCGCTATCGTTGGAACCGTTGCAGGATTATCCCTCCACTTCAAGACCCAGCGCCAGTATCAGGACATCATCGACCAGATCGAAGACCTCACCGCTGGCGAATAACATACATATTACCAACGAAAACGGATCCGGTGAGTTGCCCATCGGATCCGTTTCTGTTTTTAGAATTCTACTCTGTAAGCTATATTCGGGAACGTCAGCGACGTGAACTTGTCGACAATCTCGTGGGTTTTCAAATCGAAGGTCTGACCTTGGAACGTGCGCATCTGTAGATATTCGAGAATGAAGTGGTGAGAGGTATGCTTCTTGTTGATGGTGTATTTCACAGAGAAAGCATAGCCCACATTCATACCTTTCTGTTCAGAATAGGGGTCAGCGCCGTCAACCTCAGGAATCGACTTGTCTGGTCGCTTCATGATATCCTCGAAGGTTGTGCCAGCAGGAATAGGTGTATAGCGGTCGCCACCCATCAGCGTGAGACGGCCATTGATGCCAAACACATTCTTGCGGGCCTTGCCTACCATCCATTCCTTACCACCCAGGATGTTCGTGATGTAGCCGCGATCGTGGCGTGAGTGATGCCATTCGCCTTGGGCATCGCGATACTCAGACTTGAATAAGGTGGCTGTGAGCATACCGTAGAAGCCGTCTTTCAGATAGCGTTCCAGTGTGAGGTCGATGCCATAGTTACGGCCAGCCCCCTCGTTTACCAATGCACGATCCTGGAAGAAGTTGCGGTGATTTAAGATAGAATAGGTTGTTCCTTTCTCCACAGGCACGTCGAAAAGCCACTGCCAGTAGGGCTCTATCTTCAGCATGGCATTCTCGCCCAGGCGCTGGGCAAACGAGGCTGAAATATGGTGCGAACGCGTGAGGCCGAGATCCTTATTGGGATTGCCATTCGCTGCCGTTACAAAATAGGTGTCTGTCGACTCCTTGCGACTGTTCAGGGCATAGGCCAGCGAGAGGGTGCTCGACGATGAGGTCTTATACTGCACGCTGACACGCGGCTCCACAAGCCACTGGTTGTTCAGGTTGAACCACATCACATTGACACCAGCCACAGCAGAGAGTCTGTTGCTGAGGGCCACCTTATGATTGGTGTAGAGGCGCGTCAGGCCCGTGTTGCCTTCCGACTCATAGACGCGATACAGCGGACCACCCGTTTCATGAATCCAGTCGAGCCACGTGTTGAAGTCGAGGTGCTGATGTTCAAAGCCGTTCTGCATGGTATAGCGCGACGAGAACTTATGCTGGTGCTGCGTACTGATAATTACATTCCACTGTGCGTTGCGTCCGTCCATACCAGGTGTCTGCGTCATCTGCTCGTCATAGTTGTTGACACCAAGTTTTCTGTAGGCACCCGTAAAGGCCACGCTGGAGTGGAGGGTACCACCCGACTTGAAGCGGTAGTTATGAGTAAGTCCCACAGCGCAGTTCCGCTGGCGTGACCACGAATCATTCGAATCCCACAGCGTCTCCCAATCCGACACGTCAGGCACCTCATTTTCATAGTTGTCAATCAGGCCTGTAAACCACAAGGCGAAGGTACCAGCTTTCTTGGTGGGCATGTTCAGCTTGAAGCTCAAATCCTGATAGTCGAGCGTTTCTTTTTCCATATTGATGGCATGCAGTTTCTTGGCGATTTCAAGGAAGCTGTAGCGATAGTTCACAAGGTACGATGCCTTTGTATTCTTCCCCAATGGCCCCTCAGAAGCAAAGTCCACACCTAAGGTTCCCACCTGAACGGCATGCTCGTATTTGGTGTTATTACCCACGCGCATCTTCATGTCGAAGGCGCCTGAGAGGGCATTGCCAAACTCTGCCGGCATGGCGCCTGTGAGGAAGTCGCTATTGGCCAGTACGGTGCCGTTGAGCGAGGTAAAGACACCACCGCCGGCCTCTGTGATCTCTGCGAAGTGGTTGGGATTGTTCACCTCGACACCCTCTACGCGCCACTGCAACATCTGGGGCGAGTTGCCGTGAATCGAGATGCCGTTGGTGGCACCGCCAGTAGCCACACCGGCAAACATCGAAGCCGTACGGGCAGGGTCGGCCATACCGCCGGCATAACGGGTAGCCTCCTCCACACTGAACATACGGGCGCCTACCTGTGCCATTTCATTCAGCGGCTGCTGTTTGTTCACACGGGGCTTAATCACCACCTCGCCCAATTCCGAGATGCTCTCACGCATACGCAGGTTCAACACCAATTCCTTGCCCGACGATACCAACTGCTCCTTCAGCAGCACGGGCTCATAGCCGATATAGCTCGCACGGACGGAGTGACGCCCTACGGGTACATTGTTTATCACGAAGTTACCATCGATATCCGAGACGGTGGCCATCGTGGTGCCGGCCAATTGGTTCTTACCATCGTCTTCTACAGTGATTGTTACGCCAATCATCGGCTCGCCAGAAGCCACGTCGCAGACTTGTCCGCGGACGGTCTGAGTGGTCTGGTTCATCTGGTTTACGGTCTCATCTTGTGCCCTCATCTTCGAGGGGAAAGGAAGCAGCAACATGGTCATTGCTGCTCCTAAAAACAATCTTTTCATCTTAAAACTATAATACCTTAAATTTAGTCTTCGTCTATTTGACGCTGCAAAAGTACAAAAAGTTGCAGGTACCAGCAAATTTCTGGGATAAACAGCATGAATCTGTGATGAATGGCCGTTATGAAATTCATAAAGGGTTGCAATCCTCACGGATTGCAACCCTTTATTCATACCCTTCGAAAAAATTCAGAACTTATAGTCGATACCTAAGCCCACCACATAGTTGGTGCGGCTATAGGTCTCTGTGCCGTATGCGGCCTGCTTGTCGTAGTCGCTGTAGAGGCTGGTGAAGAAACCTGCATTGAGGCGAACTTTCTCAGTGACGTTCCATGCACCGCCCAGTCCTACAGAGTAGCTGTCGCAGGCGAACGAGGTGTTCTGCTGATAGCCGTCGGAGAGGCCGTAGTCCGTACGTTGTCCGCCACAGCTGATTGTGAACTTGTCGTTGATATCGTATTCAACACCAGCCACAATTTCATGGGTGCCGTGGGTGAGTTCATCCTGACGGTTGTTGGCCATCTTGGCATTCTTGTCATCAAAGAAATGGTACTCCAACGTAGCGCGCAGTTTCGGGGTAATCTCATAGCCGGCAGCCACAGAGAGCAGTGCTGGCATATCGTAACGCGTGCGG
The DNA here is from genome assembly GCA_017556145.1 of Prevotella sp. Classification (GTDB taxonomy): domain Bacteria; phylum Bacteroidota; class Bacteroidia; order Bacteroidales; family Bacteroidaceae; genus Prevotella. The sequence continues at coordinate 5,547 of JAFZCU010000154.1, forward strand.
ACACCATCCTGATAAGGGGCGGTATAGGCACCGAGCTGTTGCTGCAAACCAGCCAGCTTAGTCTGAGCACCTTGAGGATCAGCAGCCATCAGCGCTCCAACGGTAGCTGTGCCCAATCCTGCATCCAGAATATTGGTGTCGTTCTTGGGATTCACCTTCGTGCGGAACTCATAGCGGGCCGTGAGGGTGAGGGGTCCTTGATGGTAGTTGACACTTACCAATGGTGTGAAGCCCCATCCTTTCTGATCGACATCGAGCAGAAGCTTGGCAACCTCACCCAGCTGGGGATGATCAACAGCTTTCACGTGGCCACGATAATAGCCGTCGTAGTAGTTGGCACGGATACCGACAGCTGCTGAGAGGCAGTCAATCAGTTTATAAGTGAAGTTAATCTGTCCACCGTAGATATACTGCTTGCCTTTCATCTCAGAGTCAAGGGTGTACTGGTTGGGGGTGATGCCATTGCTGGCGAGCATGCTGGAGAGCAGTACGTTGAACATGGGAACACCCTGCTTGTATTCCACAAAACCACCACTACCCACGATGCCGATCATGGTAGAGAGAGCCCAACGGTCTTGCTTGTAAGATGCGAAGAGGGCCGGTACGATAGGGGCAGAGGCCTTACCTTCATACTTCGTATCGTTGAAGGTAATATCGCGGTTCTGCCAAGGCTTCTGGAAGTTGAGCGAGAGTTGGAAACCTTCATGTCCCCACGCCAGTCCGGCTGGGTTCGAGTAGGCCGCATCGATGTCAAACGATGCACCACGCGCCATCATACGATCGAAAGCGATATGATAGTTTGTGTTGGTCATCAGACCACCGGCATAGCTTGCGCTGAAGGCACCAAGTGCCAGCAGGGTCAAAGTCAAAATCTTCTTTCTCATATATTGATACTTAATGGTTTAGGTTGCAAAGGTACGAAGATTTTTTCATTTTTTACCTTTTTTCCTTTTAATTTTTTAACTTTTTATTATCTTTGCACTCGAAATGAATCAGGCAACCCTCGATTTTATCCGCGAACATGCTGAGGCCGATGTGCGACGGCTGGCTCTTCAGGGAACCAAGAACCCTGAGGTGGATCTGACCTTTGCCCTCGAGCAGATAGCAGGTCGGCAGAAGGCGAAAACCAAGCTTCCTTCATGGGCAGCTATCGACGGTATTGTCTGGCCTCCTCACCTCTCGATGGAGCAGTGTTCGAGTGAGCAGACGGCCCGATACAAGGCACTTATTGCCGGAAAAGGGGCACTTATCGTGGATCTGACGGCTGGTTTCGGCGTAGATATGGCATTTATCTCGCAGGGTTTCCAACGGGCCATCCACGTGGAGCGACAAGCCCAGCTTTGCACCATTTCATCGGAGAATTACAAGCTTCTTGGGCTGAATCATATCGAGGTGGTCTGTGCCGATGGTGTCGACTATCTGCACCAGCTTGACCATGCCGACCTGATTTATCTCGACCCTGCCCGACGGGATGATCATGGGGCACGCACCTATGGCATTGCCGATTGCACACCTAATGTCCTCGAGCTTCGTGATGAGTTATTGGCAAAGGCTGACCGTGTGATGCTGAAGCTCTCGCCCATGCTCGACTGGCGCAAGGCGGTGGAGGATCTGGGCCACGTCAGCGAGGTGCATATCGTTTCTGTGGATAACGAGTGCAAGGAATTGCTGCTTATTCTTTCGAAGGATGAAAAGTCACTTAGGCTTTTTTGCGTGAACAACGACCAAGTATTCGAGGCGAGTGATCTCACCCACGAAACATCTTCCCTCATCCCTCATCCCTCTTCCTTCTTATTCGAGCCCAACGCCTCTATTATGAAAGCGGGTTGTTTCGCAGCGCTGGAGCAGCGGTTTGGCGTACAGCAGCTCGACAAGAACAGCCACCTGTTTGTGGCCGACCATGATATCAGCGACTTCCCTGGCCGTCGTTTCATCATCGAGAAGACCACCTCGATGAATAAGCGTGAACTGAAAGCCGCCCTCGCTGGCATCGGCCGAGCCAACATCACCGTGCGCAACTTCCCCATGTCTGTGGCCGAGTTGAGGAAGCGCCTGAAGCTGAAAGACGGGGGCGATCTCTACCTCTTCGCCACCACCTTGGCCGACAATCAGCACCAGCTGTTTCTTTGCAGGAAAACAGAATAATACGGGCTCCCGACTACTTTTCATGCAAAAAGTTTGGTCGTTTAAGGAAATCTACGTACCTTTGCAAGGTTGATTCCAAATATGATCGACGAGGATTTCGACATACGCGAGGAACGCTATTCGCAAGGCGAAAAGGACTTTGAGAATGCGCTGCGACCGCTGGCCTTTAAGGATTTCAGCGGCCAGAAGAAGGTTGTGGAGAATCTGGAGGTCTTCGTCGAGGCAGCCAAATACCGTGGCGAACCTCTCGACCACACACTGTTGCACGGCCCTCCAGGACTGGGAAAGACCACGTTGTCGAATATCATCGCCAACGAGCTGGGTGTAGGCTTTAAGATTACCTCCGGCCCCGTGCTCGACAAGCCTGGCGACTTGGCGGGCATCCTCACTTCGCTGGAGAAGAATGATGTGTTGTTTATCGACGAGATTCACCGCCTGTCGCCTGTGGTCGAGGAATATCTCTATTCGGCAATGGAGGACTATCGTATCGACATCATGATCGACAAAGGCCCCTCTGCCCGTTCGATACAGATTGATTTGAATCCGTTTACCCTCGTAGGCGCCACCACCCGCAGCGGTCTGCTGACTGCGCCATTAAGAGCCCGTTTCGGCATCAACATGCATTTGGAGTATTATGAGCCTGAGACGCTGCAACAGATTGTGGAGCGTTCAGCCAATATTCTGGGTGTGCCCATCACGGAGGATGCTGCGTTAGAAATAGCAGGGCGGAGCAGAGGCACGCCCCGTATTGCCAATGCCTTGTTGCGTCGTGTGCGTGATTTCGCCCAAGTGAAGGGCAACGGCAAGATTGACACGAAGATCACGCGTATTGCTCTCACGGCCCTGAATATCGACCAGTACGGCCTCGATGAGATTGACAACAAGATCCTGCTCACCATCATCGACAAGTTCAAGGGCGGGCCTGTGGGTATCACCACCATCGCCACCGCCGTTGGTGAGGATGCAGGCACCGTTGAAGAGGTCTACGAGCCCTTCCTCATTATGGAAGGCTTCATCAAGCGTACCCCTCGCGGCCGTATGGTGACCGAACTGGCTTACAAGCACTTCGGCCGCAACCCCTACGGCGGCAACATCATGGAGCCCAATCTCTTTGATTGACTTTGTTTTGGGCATCGAGCACCAGTTCTATTTCCTGATACGTCACTTCGGGCGGGCAGAGACTCTTAATCGCAGTCTTTGACTCACCCTTTCCGATGGTCTGAATCACCTTGAGGATGGCATCCTGATGTTCTGGGGGCACCAGTTCTGAGAGCGTGATTGCGCCCAAGGATACGAAACGGGCCAGATGCTCGAAGATGGTGGTAACGGAGCGACCTCGGCTTTGGGCGATTTCCTCGGGTGTCATACCCTGCTTGTAGAGCTGGAAGGTGATGTTCCACGTTTTCTCTTTCGGCTCCTTCTTGGGCTTCTCCTTCTTCCCCCGCTGTTTCCCGGTCTTCTTGATCTGATCCTCATCGATGGCATCCAATAGCGACAACTGCTTCTCGTGCAGGTAGATGGCGATAGAGAAGCCCTGATCGGCTATCTTCGCGAACAGGAATCGACGTGAAAGCACCGATTGGCGCACATCTGCCAATGCTTCTGTAAAACGGCTCATGGCCTGTTTGTTATTGCTCTTGATCTGTGCGGCCAGGTTGATGGAATTGGCAAACACCTCTTGGATCGACGACTCGAACCACTCCGCGCTGCGCTTCACACGTTCCTGGAAATCTTCCGTGTGCAGCTGGTCCATCGTTGACTGGCGGATTTTCTGTAACCACTTTTCAGAAATCGCCATCGTCTGGGCACTGAAGTTGGAAAGCACACGCTTATGGAGTTCTGTGATGTCGGTAAAGCTGTGATAGAAGAATTCCGTCATCAGGCGCAGCAGATGCTCTTCCTTATAGAAGATGTCGTGAAGGTCGAACAGTTCCAGCAAGAGGAAACGATAGTATTCCTCCTTCAGTTGTGGCAGTTGGGAGATGCTCCTCTGGGCTTCCTCCTCCTGATGGCCGATATAGTCCTCAACCCGCTTGTCGGTGATGATGGCACGCGACTCGATAGGGGCTGAGAGCACCATTCCCTCGAGTGTCTTGCAGCGGCTCAGGGCCACATACACCTGACCCGGTGCAAACGAGAGGTTGGCATCGATGATGGCGCGTTCGAAAGTCAGGCCCTGGCTCTTGTGGATGGTGATGGCCCACGCCAGGCGTAAAGGCAACTGTCGGAACGTTCCTTGGATCTTCGTCTCAATCACACGGGTCTCAGGGTTCAGCTGATACTGCGCGTTTTCCCACTCCAGGGGCTCTACCTCTATGCCCTCACTGTCGCCGGCGCACAGCACACAGACACGGCTTTCGCTTATTTCCACAACCTCGCCGATACGACCGTTATAATAGCGATGCTCTCCCGTAGGGTCGTTCTTCACGAACATCACTTGTGCGCCCTCTTTCAGGGTCAGCACTTCGCTCGTGGGATAGGCGTATTCTGGGAAATTGCCTTCTACCTGCGCTTTGAACGTATAGCTGTGCCCGGGGAGCTTCTTCAGTTCTTCGTCGTTGTAATTGTCGGCCAGAACGTTATGGGTGGTCAGACGGATGTAGCCCTCGCCCGTCTTAGGGATAAAAGCCGGATTGCACCGCTGGTTCAGAACGGCGATGTCGTTGACCGTCGGACGGGCCTCACGGATATGATTCAGCACATCGAGGAAAGCCTTGTCTTCCTGACGGAACACCTCATTCAAGAGGATGGTGACATATTCTATCTGCTGCAAGGCCTTCGAACCGAAGAAATAGGGGGTGTCGTAATAGGGTCTGAGCAGGGCTTCCTCACCGGGTGTCACCACGGGCGTCAGCTGCTGCAGGTCGCCGATCATCAGCAGTTGGACACCGCCGAAGGGTTTGTAGTGGTCGCGGTATCTTCGCAACACCGCGTCGATGGCATCGAGCAGGTCGCTGCGTACCATCGAGATCTCATCGATAATCAGCAGGTCGAGCGAGGCGATGATGCGCCGCTTCTCCTTGCCGAAATCATACTTGTTTCTGATTTTTGAATTCGGCACATAGGGCGTGAATGGCAGCTGGAAGAAGGAGTGGATGGTCATGCCGCCCGCATTGATGGCAGCCACACCCGTCGGGGCTACCACAATCGAGCGCTTCTTACTTCGTTCTACCACGGTTTTCAGGAAGGTGGTCTTTCCCGTGCCGGCCTTGCCGGTCAGGAAGATACTACGTCCCGTGTGTTCCACAAAATCCCACGCAATGCGCAGTTCTTCATTTGTCTTTGTTTCCATAGTTTTCTGAATTTAAAATTAACAAAATATCTGTCAGCATAATGCCTGTAAAGATCCTACCGGATTGGATGCCCAGTCGTCGGGCGGAGAACCAGGTCTCGGGTTGTCTGAAGGTGCAGTCTGGGCTCACGGCGATGTGATGGGCCGGCACGCCCGATGCCTCGAGTTGTAGCCGATTGCACAGGGGCAGGTCGATGTGCCATTTTGCATCGCGACGACTGATCATCGCCATCTCAAACCCCGCCTCCACAAAAGCCTCATAGACCTCATCGCCCACCTCAAAGCTGTCGAGGCTGATGCCTGGGCCTATCTGGGCCATCATGTTCTGCGGACGGCTGCCATACGTTTGGGCCATTTGGTCGACAGCCACCGCCACGATGCGTTGCACCGTCCCCCGCCAACCTGCATGAACGGCACAAACGGCCTGATGCTCCGGGTCGTAGAGCAGCACAGGGATACAGTCGGCTGTAGAGACCCCGATGCAGACACGGTCTACATTGGTCATCAGGGCATCTACGCCCTCCAGCCGTTGCTGCTGTTCGTTGGCAGGAAGATCCAGAAAGGCCTTGTCAATAGCCACCACCTCCGTCAGATGAACCTGATGCGGCATCACCAGCCGATCGTCGCTGATACCCAGCAGGCGGCACAGCGCCTCACGGTTCTGTGCGATGGCTTGGGGCTCATCGCCACAATAACGGTTGATATTAAACGCACCATAATTCCCCTTACTATGTCCCCCTCGACGGGTGGAGCTAAAGGCAGCGATGCCTTCGCCAAAATCATAGTATCGGAGTTCTGGATGTATCATTTCTGTATGTTTTGCCTGCAAAGATACGAAAAAATCCAATAAATCATCATGAAAAACAAAAAAATTCGTATCTTTGTCGGCAAATTAGGGAAAAATCAACAAACGTTCAACTTACAACCAATAAAAAAGATGATGAAAAAACTATTATTCTCTGCGCTTCTTGCAGTTCTCACATTGCAGGTCAATGCACAAACCGATCAGGCCCCTGCCGGCCCACAACTTGAGTTCGCCCTCCAGCTGAAAGTCACGCTCGGACAGGCTTTCTCCATCGAAAACACCCAGCATGGCCGTCGCACGGTGATTCCCATTACGGGCGGCACCTTCGAGGGCCCGGGCATCAAGGGCACGATTGTCAATGGCGGTGCTGACTATCAGCTGGCCAATGCCCAGGGACGTACGGAGGTCGAGGCCATCTACTGCATCAAGACCGATGACGGCGTCTATATCCACGTCCGCAATCGCGGTATCATCGCAAATTCAAATGACGCCAACGGCCGACCTTCTTTCTATTTCAGGTGTGCCCCTCAGTTTGAGGCCCCGGCTGATAGCAAGTACGGTTGGATGAACAATTCCCTTTTCCTCTGTTCGCCGTCATTCTCCCAAGGCTTCCAGGGCATCGTCCTGAATGTCTGGAAAGTGCTTTAACGTCAGTCTCTTTCAGAAAGAAGTGTACGGATTTGTTCGAGGATGGCGAGCAAGTCATCCATCGTCTCGGCGCGGAGCATGGCGATGCGTGTCTGACGGAAGTTAGGAATGCCTTTGAACAGAGGGGTGGCAGCGAGGTGACGGCGGGTATGGAGGATGCCGCGCTTCTCGTCAATCCGCTCCACATTGATGCGCAGCTGTTCGATGAGGATATCCAGCTTTTGATCGAAGGTAAGTGGTTTTTCGCCCGTTTCATCGAGGAAATCGCGCACCTCTTTGAAAATCCAGGGACGTCCGAAGGTGGCGCGGCCTATCATGATGGCATCCACACCGTAGGTATCGAAGGCCTGCCGGGCTTCCTCTGCCGAGGTGATGTCGCCATTGCCGATGATGGGGATATGGATGCGGGGGTTGCGCTTGACCTCGCCAATGAGTGTCCAGTCGGCCTGGCCTGTGTACATCTGACTGCGCGTGCGGCCATGAATCGTGAGGGCCTGGATACCACAGTCCTGCAGTTGCTCGGCCAGTTCGGTGATAATGAGTTGTTCGTGGTTCCAGCCTAAGCGGGTCTTGACCGTAACGGGCAGTTTGACGGCATCCACCACCTTGCGGGTAATCTCAAGCATCTTGGGAATGTTTTGCAGCATACCGGCTCCGGCTCCCTTGCCTGCCACCTTCTTGACAGGACAGCCGAAGTTCAGGTCGATGAGGTCGGGCCCTGCCTGCTCCACGATCTTGGCCGCCTCGACCATCGCGTCGACATCGCGGCCGTAGATCTGGATGCCTACGGGGCGCTCCTCGTCGCTGATGGTGAGCTTCTGCAGCGTCGACTTCACATCGCGTATCAGGGCCTCGGCACTGACGAACTCCGTATAGACCATCGAGGCGCCGAACCGCTTGCAGAGCAGTCGGAAGCCAATGTCGGTCACATCCTCCATCGGTGCGAGGAAAACGGGACGGGGACCAAACTCTATGTTACCTATCTTCATGCGCAGATGCTCATTTTGTGGCGCAAAGGTAATAAAAAAAGGTAAAAGGTAAAAGTGAAAAGTGAAAAATTTGCTGCCGCCGAAAAAAAATGTGGCTCTTATGATAGTATGTTTAAAAAAGTTCGTAACTTTGCAGCCAACAACCAACCGTTTTTTTAAACCAAAAGATTATGAAAAAGTTGAATTTGAAAGTAGCAGTTATTCTGCTCGCCGGTAGCTGTCTTTTCAGCTCCTGCATCGGATCGTTCAGTTTGTTTAACAAGTATGCCGCCTGGCAGCGCGACATGACCAACAACAAGTTTGTCAATGCCATCGTGGGCTTCTTCCTCATGCCTATCGTGGGTTCTATCACCATAACCGTCGACTGGCTGGTGCTCAACACCATCGAGTTCTGGAGCGGCGATAATCCCGTGGCTTCGAATGTCGGCAAGACACAGAAGGTGACAGGTCAGGACGGCCGTATCTATGCCGTGAAGACCCTGAAGAACGGCTATGAGGTGACTGCACCTGATGGCAATGTGACACTCTTCACCTACAACAAGGCAGAGAACAGCTGGTCGATGAGCCAGAATGGTCAGACACGCGAGATCTTCCGCTTCACCGAGGATGGCAAGAGCATCCGCATGGACGTGAATGGTCAGGAGCGTGAGTTCGCCCTCAACGAGCAGGGTGTGATGGATGCCGAGCAGATTGCCATGGGCTTCCATCAGGCTAACGATGTGGCTCAGCGTTAAGCGGAACCATCAGAACCAATGCATCAGTGCACGGAGATAGGCTGCCAACTCGGCAGCCATTTTTTCGTGCTGCCAGATACTGGGGTGATAGTCGTTGCCATAGCTGAGGTCGCCGTTCTGAGGGGTGAAGTTGAAGCGGTAGACCTCCTTGTCGCCAGCCTTGTTGGCCTCTGCCTTTACCTCGTCGAGCAGCTGCTTGGCAATCTCCAGTTCCTTGCCGTTGAGCATCGAACCACAGAGGAACACAATCTTTGCCTTGGGATTATGTTGACGAATCATCTTCAGCAACCGCTGATAGCCCTGCTTGAGCAGCGTAACATCGTAGGGCTGTGTGGAAAGGTCGTTGGTGCCCAGATTAATGCAGACCACATCGGGCTGGTAACGGCTGAAGTCCCATTTCTCACGCAGGAATGAGGCTTCTTCGCGTAGTTTCAGGTCGTAGGCATAACCTATATATTCATATTGTACGGGCATGCACGAGCGCGGGGAGCCCGTCTTGGCCTCGCCATAGTTGCGATAGGCGCCGATACCGCTACGGGCCACCACCCAGTGCTGTGCCTCGAGGCTGCGGGCAGTGATCGAGGCATAGCTATAATAGTGGTTCTCTGTGGCATAGTCAAAGTGTTCGTTACGATCCGTGCCCTCGTTGCCATAGCCGCAGGTAATGGAATTGCCAATGAATTCTATCTTCCTTGACGGCAGGGCGGGAGCCTCGACCAATGACTTGCCTTTATCCAGCACGAAGCCCCAGAACTCCGGGTAGAGCTCATAGCCCTCGATGATATACATCAGACGGACGAGGTGCCGCCCTTCGGGGAGGGCCGTGGCCAGCGTCACGACAGAGTCTCTTTTGTCCATGAATGACACCTTGAACGGTTCTGCCTGATCTATCTGTGCCATATAGTAGCCACTGCCGGGCTTGGCAATCATTTTCAGCGAGGTGCCCTCGAAGGCTGCTATAATCTGCGTGCCGGGATAGTTGAATGCCGGGCGTGCAGGATTGGTAAAGCTGATGCGGCCTGTATATTGGATATGTTTGTCGGCAGCACTGACGATGGTGCCCTTGATGGGCAGGGTCTGATGGGCAGCTGCCAACTGGCATACTAGTGTAAAGGCGACGAGGAAAAGGGACTTTTTCATATCGTTTAGAGTTTACTGTTTATAGTTTAGAGTTTGCCGGATTCATATTTCTCACGGATCTTCTTGATGCGCAGCAGCAGGTTCTTGTAATGCAGGCCGTTGATGCCGTCAGCCTGCTGGTTCTTCAGGTAGTTCTCCACCTTATCCAAGTGCTGCTCGAGATAGAGGATGGCATCGGAACGCTGTGCGGTTGTCTGGCTGGTTGTGGCAGTCGTAGTTGGAACAGTACTGCTTGTGGATGCGGGCGTGGGATTCAGCGCCGTGCCGATGAAGTCCACATAGCTGCGCTGCTGTTGGCGGCGGAAGTTGTTCTGCTGTTCATCCTTGTCGTTAAGCGGTTTCCACACCATGGCAAACACATCGTCGAGGAATTCACCAACGGGATAGGCCTTGGGCGACCGTAGACTGGTATTGTGCAGGTTCATGATGGCATTGGGAGAGATAAGCATTGCAATGACGGTCTGCTGACGTGAGCGGATTTCCTCCATATAGTCTGTTCCCAGTTTGTTGATGATGCTCTGTGGATAGAGCCACATCGGTGCCTCCATGACGTTGCGATCCATCCATTGCAGGGCCTCCTTCTGTAATTCCTTCGGCATGATCTCATAGGGCTGCTGGCCTGGCGCGTTGTTGGTGTATTTACCATAGATGTAACGCTGCACATGGTTCACGTAACGCTGATACTGTTGACGGCAGGCGTTATAGATGGTGGTCAGGTCTTCGTACTGGCCATCGGGCTGCGCCGTCCATTTCTCAATGTTCTGCATGACACGCTTCAGGTTCTTCAAGCCGTATTCGTTGGCCTTCATCTGGTTGTCGCCAAGGTCTTCTGTCTGACTGCGCGGATCGGTGCCTCTGCCTTCGTCACCGCTCCACCACAGACGACGGTTGCCTTCCAGCACCTTGGTTACCTCTGCCCGCAGGGCCTTTTTCTCCTTGGCAGGATCCTTGAACTCCGGACGGTACTGGTAGCCCCACTTGATGGCCCACTTGTCGTAGTCGTTGATGCGTGGGAAGAGGCCCTTTTCGCTGATCTTGTCCTCAGGCTGTGCCACATAGTTGAAACGGGCATAGTCCATGATGCTCGAAGTGTGGCCGTTTTTCTCCACCCAGGCCTTGTCGCGCAGCTTCTCTACGGGAGTGGCCTGCGAGGCAATCATGTTGTGGCGCAGACCGAGCGAGTGACCCACTTCGTGACTGGAGACGAAACGGATCAGCTGTCCCATCAGCTCATCGGGGAAGTCCATCGTCTGGGCTTTCTTGTCGAGGGGGCCGCACTGGGTCATATACCACTTCTTCACCAGGTTCATCACATTGTGATACCAGCAGATATGCGCCTCGATAATCTCACCGCTGCGGGGGTCGACGATACGCGGACCGTAGGCATTCTCCGTCTCGGAAGGCAAGTAGCGGATCATGGAGAAACGGGCATCATCGACCGACATCGTGGTGTCGTTTTCAGGGAATTCCTTGGCGACGATGGCATTCTTGAAACCGGCGGCCTCGAAGGCCACGTTCCAGTCGTCGATACCGGCCTTGAGGTATTTCACCCATTTCTTCGGGGTGGCTGGATCGATATAATACACAATCTGCTTCTTCGGCTCCACGAGCTTACCGGCTTTGTAGGCTTGCGGATCCTTCGGCTCCAGGCGATAACGCGAGATGATGGCTTCATGGTCGGTGGTCTGCTGATTGTCGCTGAACTCGGTAATCTGGTTGTTGAAATAGCCCACGCGGTTATCAAAATAGCGGGGTTGCATGGGTTTCTCCGGCAACAAGACAATTGAGGTGTTCAGTGCCAATGTGACCGAACCCGAATTGGAGGCTGGTGTCCTGGCGCTGCTGTTCATGCCGTAAGTGCGCAGCGTCTGAATCTCCACGTTGATGGGGAAGGTCTTGATGCTGTCGACGAAGGTACGGTCTGCCTGAACGGCGGTGACACCCACCGATGTACGGTCAGAAGCCGTGAAGCTCGTCACTTTATTGTCGGACAACAGCCATTTCGTGATATTAATCAACTGGTCCTTGGTTTTCGGATTTCTGCCGATGACATCGAATTTCACGATAATGGGGTCTGCTGTCGACTGGCGCAGGGAGATGGCGATGCGGTCGTTAGGATTAGCCAGATGCGACTGAACGTATTCGCGCATAAAAATGGCCTTGGGGCCGTATTGCTCCAGATAGATGGCGGAACGGTTCACTTCCTCGCCACTGAACATCTTGAAGCCTTGCGGTGTGCTGGTGAAGCGGGTGACGGCGAGCATCATGCGCCCCAACAGTGAGTCGGGCACTTCGAGATACCAGTCATCCTTGATATGGCGTACGGTAAAGAGGCCATACCTCACGGTTCCGCCTTCTTTCACTATCTTATGATAGGGGTCGGAGTGGTCAGTGACGGTGGTGTCCTCACAACACGAGTCCTTCTTCGGGACGACAGCCGTGGAGTCGCAATGGGTATGCTTGGTCTGTGTGGTGTCACACGGTGCCGGCTTGGTCTGCGTGGTGTCGGCGGGGTTGTTTACTGCAAAAGTCGCCTGTTGTCCCATCAGGAATAGCATAGCGACTATGATTCTTTTAATAGTTTTGTTGGTAGTCTTTGTTTTCATATTTGGTTTTATTTCACAACATACTTCTTTCCATTGGTCATATAAATGCCCTTGCGGAGGCTCTCAGACTTGTTTACAGAGCGGCCGTCGAGGGTGTAAACACGGCCTTCGTTGCAACCGTCTCCCTTCAACTCTGTGATGCCGACAGTGCCGTCGGACAACAGACGCATGTCGATCTTCACGAAATTGGCGTTGAAGTAGGGATAGTTAAACAGGATGTTCGTATCGTCGCCCTCCCACGTGTCGTAATCATACTGGTTCTTCTTGGGTGAGTCAGGTGTCCATACCTTTAATTTGTGTTTGAAGGTGGAGTTATCATAGACATATTCGAACTCCTCTTCATACTCCTCGCCCACCATGAAGTTGGGGCTGTGGAAACAATAGAACACCATCTTGCCGAATTTGTAGCCCTGGGGCGCCTCGAAACGCAGATTGGCACCAGGGACCGTGTAGAGCACAACAATCTTCTCAGCGGTGACGCCTAAGGAGATTGCCTCGGATTCTGGATCGACAAGACCCAAGACAGACACCTTCTCAGATTCATCAATGTCGACGGCATAGAGCGTTATCTTAATTTTCTCTGCAGAGCCTTCGCTGACAGGCCACGAGAAATCTGTATTGTCAAGGAGAGCGCCTGGGCTATCCCAGTCTTTGGTATCGGGGCTCCAGCCTTTGGTAATCTCTCTGACAGGGTAGTTCCATGGGTTCTGGGTAAAGTCCATCATGACATACGTGGTGTCGTTCTGCTCTTGGGCGAACGATGTCATTGCCATCATAGCGAGGCAAACTGTGGCGTAGAATTTTCTCATATTATTCGTTTGTATTTAATGTTAGATTCGGATTCTTGTCACGGGCGGAGTGGGGGAACGGGATGATATAGAGGCGGGAATCCGGAAGCAGGGTATAGGTCTGCTTAGGCCGAGTCTCGCTGGCATTCACCACCGGATACTCACGGGTAACAGTTTTGGCATATTCAGACTCCAGGTTGAAACGCTTCAAGTCGAAGAAACGGTTGAAGCCGAAGAGTAGCTCCTTACGGCGCTCATTGATGATGGTCTTGATCATCTCCACCTGCGATGCGGGGGTGGCGATGGCCGTTTCGTTACCACTGAGACGCTTGGCCCGCAGCTGATTGAGATAGTTGGTGGCTTCCGGGAGATTGTTCAAACGGGCATTGGCCTCTGCCAGGATGAGATAGACCTCAGCGGTACGCAACCCCACCGACATATAGGTAAACCGGTTGGTAGTCGTGGCTGGCGTCCAGATGGCACCGCCGGAGTTATAGTCGAACCAGCTGGTGATGCTCGTTCCCGTATCTCTAAGGAACAGGCTGTATCGCAGGTCGTTAGGCTCAAAGAGCGCCTTCAGTTCCGGACTGATCAGTCCATAATAGTAGAGTGCTGCCTGTTCGGTGGTCCAGCCGCTGCCCATCCAGTGATAGCTCAGCACCTCGGGATTGTTCTCGTGCGAGTAGTTGGTATAGCGGGCCACACCACCGGCATCCTTGATGACGTTGTAGTCAACAAGCGTCGGATTCAGTTTGAGGGCAGCCTCTGCAGCCGTCTTGGCCTTCTCCCAGTCGCGATGGAACAGATAGACCTTCGCCAGCAGGGCATAGCCGAAGGCACGGTTAGGATGGTAGATGTTCACGGGTTTCTCCTGCAACAGGGCCACCGATTCTTCCAGATCCTTGATGATAAAGTCGTACACCTCTGCGACCGTTGCCTTGACAGGCACTTCCTCCAGGGTGTAATGGTCCATGATGGCCACACCGCCGTCCTGGGCTGCCGTTGCGGGGTCGTAGGCCTTGGCGTAGGTGTTCACGGCGAGGAAATGGTCGAAGGCACGGAAGGTACGGGCCTCGGCTTTGGCCAGCGCCTTCATGTCGGCAGCGCCCTGCGTCTCGTCGATATTGTCGATTACCAGGTTCGCGCGCATAATGTAGGCATACATATTCTCATAGAGATTGTTGTCCGACAGGATGGTGCGGTCGGCTTTCTCGTTGAAGGTGTAGTTGATGCCGTGGAACGACAGGTTCTCGTAGCCGAGGATGTTCGACTCCTTGGCCCAGGCGTCATCGGTCAGATGCCAGTAGGCTGCGGGGTTATAGCATCGCATGGGATTCACGATCAACTCATAATATTGGCTGGTGGAATCGACGGTGATAGCCCCCTTGGGCGTGATGTCGATGTAATTGTCGCAGCTTGACAGGAGACAGGAGACAGGAGTCAGGAGTAAGTAGATAACTCCCGCCATCCACCAAGTCCTCTTTTTATATATCTTTGTCATCATAATTATCAATTATCAATTGTCAATTATCAATTAGAACGCAGTGCTGAGTCCGATGCTGAAAGTCTTGGGCTGCAGAAGGGTGCGCGTACCAGAGTTGAGCGAGTACGACTCAGGATCAATGTCGTTGCCTGCTGCCGACCAATAGAAGAGATTGTTCACCTGTAGTGTCAGGCGCGTCTGTCCGATACCCAGCTTCTTCGTGACAGCGTCAGGCAGATGATAGGCCAGGTTGATGGAGCGCATCTTGATGTAGTCTGCAGACTTCACCTGCTGGTCGCAGTAGCGCCACCATTCCGAGAAGGTCGAGGCATACTGCTGCGTCTCTGTCGACATTTCATAGAAATGCTTCACGGTATGGTCGTTCACGTGATCATCCGTCATCTGATAGCTGTTCATGTCGGTGGCATCCATGCGCAGCTTATTACCGCCGGAGAACACGAAGAGTGTATTCAGCTCCAGCTCCTTCCAGCGGAGGTTCAGCGAGAGCGAGCCATTATAAATAGGAATCAGACTACCCATATTCACCAGTGCGTCTGTGCCTTTCAGGGTTGAGGATACCGTCACCTCTGTCGGCTCACCGTTGGCGTCAAACTTCGCCATCTCGTTGCCGTCGGCATCAAGGATGACCGGATAGCCGTTCACCACTCGGCTCAGACGGTAGGCCCAGAGGGTATTATAGCCTGTGCCCTCGATAAAGTAATTGGCGGGAGCCTGGATAAAGCTCGATGCGATATCGGTGGAGGCATGGTCTACACGCAGCATCTTGTTGTTGTTCCAGGCGATGTTGAATCCGGCAGAGAGGTTCCAGTCCTTCGTACGCAAGATATTGGCGTTCAGCACGAACTCCACACCCTGGTTACGCATCTTGCCGTTGTTGATGACGCGGTTGCTGGTGCCGAGGGTCGAATCAAGATACTTACGTACCAGCAGGTCGTCACCCACACGGTTGTAGAATTCAAGTGAGCCGCTCAGCAGGTTGTTGAACAAACGGTAGTCAAGGCCGATGTTAAATGTCGACGTTTTCTCCCAACGCAATTTGGGGTTGGGCAGGTTGTCGTCGGTATAGCGCAGATATTGAGTGTTCGTGGGGTCGTTGCTCTCGATACGATAGCGTGCCACGAAATAGGTGGTGGAACTCTGGTCCACATTACCATTCACACCGTATGTCAGTCGCAGTTTCAGGAAGTCGAGCCAAGAGATACCCTTCATAAACTGCTCCTCGGTGATGTTCCATCCAGCACCTACAGACCACAGGGGATGGTGCTGGTTCTTTGTGTCGAGTCCGAAGAGGTCGGCCTCATCCCAGCGGATACTGCCCGTGAGGTTGTAACGGTAGAGATAGTTGTAGCCTACGTTGGCATAGAACGAGGCGTAGCGGTGGAAAGTCTCCGACTTGCTTGTGGCGAGTCCGGAGAAGCGCTGCGTATTGTTATAGACCAGACTCTCCCAACCTGTGGAGTAGAGCGAGTTCCAGTCCATACGGACGGAGGTCAGTGCCTGGTCGTTGTAGCCGTACATTAGCTGTTCGATGCTCTGTGGCGTACGGTTCTCGCGCAACTCGAAACCCATGATAGCATTCACATTATGCTTAGAGTCAAGGAAACTGCGGTCGAAATTCAGTTGGTTTCGGAAGGTATAACGCCGTGAATTGTTCGTCTGCTGCTTGTAGCGTCCGCCATTGGCCAGCAGGCATTCTCCGCTCTGGTCGATGAAGGCATTGTGCGTCATACGCATCTGGTAGGTCGAGGCGTCATCGTAGGTCTCGCTGCGGGTCTGGGCCCATTCATACTGGAACATGACGGTGTACTTGAAGAACTTCAGGAACTTGGCTTCGAGATTCACAAACGGGCGCAACCGCACATTGCGGCTCTTGGTAAGACTCTCGTCGAGCGATTCCAGCACATTAAATGTAAAGGGCATCAGTTCCTCATTGCCCGTGGCCTCCACTGCCCGGATCTGCGACAGGTTGGTGGCACCGCCGGCATAGCCGCTGACATTGACATAAGGGCTGTAAACGAGGTTACCTTGGTCGTCGACAATGCGGGCATAACGCTCCTGCATCGTGTAGTTCACGTACGAGTTGTCGGGTTTCGTGGCATTCGTAAACCTTCCGTCGACACCCAGTTTCGCGGTGAGCCATTTCGAGAGGTTAAAACTGCTCTTCACATAGAGCGAGAAAGCGTCGTTGTTGTCGTTCTTCGCACGGTTCTTGTCGTGCTCGTAGTTGAACGAGGCAAAATGGCTCGACTGCTTGCTGCTCTGCGAGAGGGATATGTTATAGCGCTGTGTGACTGCTGTGCGCCAGGCCAGGTCGCGGTATTGCTCATAGTAGTCGTTCTTCCGCCACTGGTTCAGCGTCTGGTCTACCTCCGACTGTGTGATGCGCCCTTCTGCCTGGTCGCGGTAGAGTTGATAGAGCGGGGAATAATAGTTGGCATTATAGGTGTCGAAGAGCGTTCTCACACTACCACTGTTTTTGACGCGCGCGTTATAGACGGCCGTTTCGTAATCGATGATGTCGGAAGTCGAGGCATAATGCATCCCGTCGAAATTGGGCTTCGTCGAGATATACCAGTCGGCATTCACGTTCACCTTCACCTTCTCGCCCTTGCCCTGCTTGGTGGTCACCACAATCACACCGTTGGCAGCCAACGCGCCGTAGATAGAGGCGGCAGCGGCATCCTTCAACACCGTCACCGACTCCACGTCGTAGGGATTGATCTCGTTGAGCGTCATGTTGGTGGCCATGTCGTCGACCACAATCAGAGGCTGCGTACCCACGCTGTTTGAGAAGGTGCCAACACCTCTCAGGATGGGACTGTTCTCGCCGGTATTGGGGTTGACCTCCATCCTGAGTCCGGCCACCTGGCCTTCGAGGGCCGACATGATATCCTTGTGCATCACGCGGTTCAGCTTTGTGGAGTCCACATGGCCAAAAGCGGCTGTGGAGCGCTCACGGCTCAGTTTCTGATAACCCGTGGAGATGACGACGGTCTCAGCCAACTGCGTGGTCTGTTCGTTCATCTTCACATTGATGGTTGTCTGTCCTTTCTTCACAGAGGCCTGATAGGGTTCCATGCCGATGAAGCGGAACTGGAGCACGGCACCCTCCTCTGCCACAATCGAATAATTACCGTCCAGATCGGTCACCGCATGGTGGTTACCGTTCTTCACAGAAATAGTCACGCCGTACATGGGTTCTCCTTTTGAGTCGGTTACGGTGCCTTTCACGGTTGTCTGGGCCATAGCCCCTGCAACAGACATTAGGAAAAGTACGATGGATAGTAGCTTTTTATATACCATAAATAACATAGTTTGGGTACAAAATTAAAAAAAAATAATAAAACCGCCAAAAATAATTGTGTTTTTCCGAAGTTTTTCGTATCTTTGCCACCAATCTATAGTAATATTAACTAAAAAAAGTAAGAAATGAAAAAGTTATTCTATTTTGCATGTGTGTTGCTTTTGGCAACTTTGACCTATTCTTGTACCACTAACGACAAAGCAATTTCTGAACCTTACACAATTGTTGAGCTCGATGGTCATAAGTACAATACCGACCTGGTTGCGACCTTCGTGGGTGAGGTTGGTGCTGAGGTTACTCTTGGACTGGGTGTCTATGACAACTTCGATATCTTTGGTGTCGACTTTGGCGATGGCAAGATTGTGGCCGATTCTGTCGGAAACCAGAATGGCGGCGTCAAGGATGAAAGCGGATACACCAAACCCGGAACCACCCATACGCGCATGACCGAGTTCAAGGGAACGATTGCCGGTGAGGGTATTGTCAAGGTCTACGGAAAGAGCGATATCTGGTGTTTCAGCATCAACGGAAACCTGCTGCCGACGGCTTTCGATCAGCCCAAACTGGCGAATGTCGTTCAGGTCAACATTTCGGGTGCCGTTGTGGAAGAAATCGCACTGCCTGCATTGGAAACGCTGAAGCAGTTCCATTTGACGAACGTGCCCGTGAAGTCGCTTGACATCTCAAAAGCCACAGAGTTGACTTCACTGCAAGTCATCCATACAGGTCAATCTGCATACGAGTTTTCTCCCCTCGCCTCTATTGATCTGAGCAAAAACACCAAGCTGACCGCCCTCACATTAGGCAACTCTGCTTATAAGCCAGGAATTCTGACCTCTATCGACCTGACCCAGAATACAGCCTTGGAAAATGTTGTCATCTCAAACAACAAGATTAAGAGCGTCAAGTTGGCTGCTGCGTATGAGAAGCTGTCAACTTTCAATGCCAGCTTTAACGAAATAGAGGCCATTGCCGTCACTTCCCTGCCTGCAGTGAAATGGTTCGATGTCAGAAACAACAAGTTGAAGGGTAGTCTTTATATCCCATCGGGATCGCTCACCAATGTCTATGTCAACAACAATGAACTGACCAGTGTCCAGGTGCGCGACGTCACCAAGCAGTTCTACTTCGACAACAACAAGATGACCCTCGCCACGATGCCTGCTCTGCCTGAAAGCATGAACACCACTTCCAAGAAGAAGCAGTTCCACTATGCCCCGCAGGCCGATATAGAGGTTGTGCCCAATGGCTCGGTTGTCGACCTCTCCGCTCAGGCTTCTGCCAAGGGTATGGAGGCTGAGGCTCAGGCAACGACCTTCGCCCTCACCGCTGGTGATGCCATCCTGATGGAAGGCAAGGATTATACCGTGAAGGATGGTAAGATTACCTTCATCACTGACCAGAAGGATGCCATCATTAAGATGACCAACGCCGGCTATCCCGACCTGACGCTTCACACCAAGCCTTTCGATGTGAAGGGTACTGGCGAAGCAGTTGGGGGCAATGCTATCTTCACTTTCTTCGATGGAACAGCCACTGGTGGTACGGTGGTCGGTTATGGTGCCGATGCAGAGAAGGTTGGCAAGGAAATCACCATCAGCAGCAAGAAGGCCAATATCGAGAACGACAATATCACGATTACGCTCAACGAGGCCCTGAAGGCTGGCGATTTGATCAAGATGACCGGCTATCGCAAGAAGGATACCGATGCTAATGGCACCCTCTATTTCCTCTTCGAGACCGGTGAGGTAATCGACGAGGGCGACGTGGTAAAGTGGAACAATATCCACGAGAACGTAGGACAACAGCCCAACACCAACAGCTACGATGTGACGGAGGGTATGGCTGGCAGCAAGGTCATCAAGCTGGCACGCTCAAAGGCCAGTACTAATGTCTTCATCCAGAAGATAGAGATCATCCGCAAGTAATCAGACCATAAATTATAAGGATTATGACAGTATTAATTATTATCGCCCTTTTGGTGATTGTCGGAGGTTATTTCATCTCTACCCAGCGTTCGCTGGTCAATCTCGACGAATTGTGTAAGAACGCCCTGAGTCAGATCGAGGTTCAGCTCAACTCCCGTTTCGATGCTGTGATTGCCCTCGCCAAGACGGCTGCCCAGTATGCCAAGCACGAGTCGGAGACCATCATCCAGGCCGTACAAGCCCGTGGCGCCAACATGGGTAATGGCAATCTGCCTGCCACACCGGAGAGCATCAATCAACAGAGCGATTTGCTCACCCAGATGATGGGTCGTCTGAACGTGGTCTTCGAGCGCTATCCTGAACTGAAGGCCAGCGACCTCTACAAAGAGGCCCAGGAAGGCATGAAGCAGTATGAGGAGAATGTCCGTATGTCACGTATGGTTTACAACGACACTGCCACGAAGATGAATCGTATGGTGCGTCAGTGGCCATCGTCCATCGTTGCTTCCATACTCCACTTCGATCAGAAGGATTACCTCAAGGTCGACAGCGAGGAGAAGAAACAATACCCCAACCTCGATGAAGCGTTCAAGAAATAAAGTGCTCTTGTTGCTGATGTTCGCATCAGCAACAAGTCTTTTTGCCCGTCCGCAACTGCATAAGCTCGACATCCGCGTGGTGCTGAGCCATAATGGTGACGCCACAATCACGGAGACCCGCTACATGAACATCGACTCCGAGGGTACCGAGTGCTACATCGGTCTGGGTGGCATGGGCCAGAGCGAGGTACGCGACCTGAGGGTAATTGACGAGACCGGACGTGAGTTTGAGAATATCGGCAGTTGGGACATCAACCGCTCCCGTAGCTGGAAAGAAGGCAAGTGCGGCATCGTCACCAAGCATGGTGGCTACGAACTCTGCTGGGGGCTTGGTGAGAGTGGTGAGCGTACTTATATCACCAGTTATACCATCACAGGCCTTGTGCGTTCCCATCCCGATGCCGATGCCATCCGTCACGTATTCCTTGATGCCGATGTTTCTCCCAAGCCCGACAAGGCTTACCTCACCATCGAGGCCGAAGAGGATTCCGTTTTCCTGACCGAGGAGAACAGCGGTATCTGGGGTTTCCGTTTCGGTGGCGAACTCGGCTATGACAATGGCAAGATGGTGGCCTACAACACCGAATCCTTCGGCCGCAGTGGCGCCCTCTATATCATGTGTCGCTTCGACAAGGGCCTCTTCGACCCTTGGTATCAGGAAGAAGAGACGTTCGAGACGAAGAAAGAGCAGGCATTCGAGGGCAGCGACTACGTGGGTGGATATGGTGAAAGCGGTGGCAGCGACGAGGGCTTATGGGCCTTTGTCATGATGGTTATCGGCTTCTTCGTCATGCCCATCGTTGGTGGCCTCTGGTATTTCATTTATGTCTGGCGAGCCCGTAAAAAAGTCAATAAGGATCTGCTCTGGTATCGCGACATCCCCTTGAAGGGCAATCTCCAGCAGGCCAACGACATGCTCAATGCCTATAAATACGTTGGTACAGACTACAACAACTTGCTCTCCGCCTGTGTTCTCAAGCTCATCAACATGGGGGCTATCTCCATTGAGTCGCGTTTGAATTCGAAGGGCAAAACTGAGCAGAACTTCGTCATGCATGAGTTGCCCAACTATGGCGAACAGCCCTTGCTCTTGCGTAAGATCCACAATATCTTCAAGACTGCTGCCGGCTCCGATACCATTCTCGAGCCTCGTGAACTGAAGTCCTTTATGCGGAGTTCCAAGAACGAGAGCATCACTGACTCGTTTATCGACACCCTCCACACCAAAACAGGCATTCGTGCCTATAAGGACCGTCTGGAAGAGGTGCGTCAGGTGTTCGGACTCAAGAAGTTCCTCCAGGAGTTCACGCTGCTTGACGAGCGTCATGTCCATGAAGTGGCGCTGTGGAAGGACTACATGATCTACGCCACTCTCTTCGGCATCGCCGACCAGGTGATCAAGGATATGAAGAAGATCAATCCTGAGTACTTCAATATGGATCAGGTGGCCAATCAGATGGCAGACAACATGACCTTGCCGATGATCTACTCCACCCTCCACAACAGCACCTCGCGTGCGGTGGCTAACAAGGCAGCGCGTGAAGCCCGTGCCTCAGGCCATGGCGGCCATTCCTCATGGGGTGGCGGCGGTGGCGGCTTCTCTGGCGGCGGCTTCGGCGGCGGCGTCAGGTAAATCCAGAAATGGCTGGCATCGGGAGATGTCAGCCATTTTTGAAAACATTAAATAATGTGAATTATTTGTTTTTGTGTTCGATTTGCACTATCTTTGCAGCGTCAAACCAATAAATTCAATGCTATGGAGCAACTACTTCATTATGTTTGGAAGCATAAACTGTTCCCTTTGAGGGAGCTGGAAACGACCGACGGCAAGCACGTCGAGGTGATCGATCCGGGCCTGCACAACAGGAATGCAGGGCCTGACTTCTTTAATGCAAAGGTGAATATCGGCAGAACGTTGTGGGTGGGTAATGTCGAGATTCACGATAAGGCGAGCGACTGGTATCTGCACCATCATGACCGCGACCCACGGTATAATAATGTGGTGCTTCACGTGGTGGGCGAGGTGGATACCGATGTACAGAATGCCCAGGGAGAGTATCTTCCGCAGATGCAGTTGGATGTGCCGCAGCAGGTCAGCGAGCACTACGAGGAACTGCTCAAGACCGACAGCTATCCCCCTTGTTACAAGGTGATTCCCGAGTTGACGCGACTCAAGGTGCATGCTTGGATGGCGGCCTTGCAGACAGAGCGGTTGGAGCAGAAGACAGAGGCGATACGCCATCGTGTCGAACTGTGTGGCGGGTCGTGGGAGGATGCCTATTTCGTAACCCTCGCCCGTAACTATGGCTTCGGCATCAACAGCGATGTGTTTGAGCAATGGGCGAGGGTGGTACCCCTCAGTGCGGTGGCACATCACCGTGATGACCTCTTCCAGATAGAGGCCATCTTCATGGGTCAGGCGGGCCTGTTGGAACTGGAGGCGGTGCCCGACTATTACCAGCAGGTGGCACTCAACGAAGGTTATTTTGCCAAACTCCGCAACGAATACCTCTATCTGGCGCATAAGTTCTCGATGAAACCGATGGATTTTAAGCTTTGGCGGTTTCTCAGGCTGCGGCCGCAGAACTTCCCGCATATCCGGATCTCACAACTGGCGAGCCTCTATTATCAGCAGAAGACGGGGCTGAGTCAGATGTTGGAATGTGAAACCATCGACCAGTTGAAGGCTCTCTTCAGGTCGCATGTCACACCGTATTGGGAGACACATTATACCTTCGGCTCAACGAGTTCGAAGAATGAGAAGCACCTCTCTTACGGTTCGCTCAATCTGTTGATGATCAATACAGCGGTGCCGATGCTCTTTGCCGTGGGAAGGCATCAGGGGAAAGAGGTGCTGTGTGACAGGGCTTTCGACTTCTTGGAGCAGTTGAAGGCGGAGAACAATTATATCACCCGTATGTGGCTTCAGGTGGGTCTGCCTGTTGAGACGGCCGGTGACTCTCAGGCGCTCATCCAGCTGAAAAAGGAATATTGTGATAAGAAAGATTGTTTAAGATGTCGCTTTGGATATGAGTTCCTCCAGAGGAAGGAATAGTTTATAGTTTAAAGTTTATAGTTTATAGATGATTACATTTACAAATAAATAAAGTAATGATACAGTATAATTTTTCATTTCGTAAATTGAATGTTTATCAGATATCAAGGACATTGGTTAAGGATATTTACGGATTAGTGAATGCTTTTCCTCCTAATGAGAAATATGCTTTGGGTGATCAAATGAGGAGAGCAGTTGTGTCAATACCTTCAAATATCGCAGAAGGAACTGCAAAAACCTCGCCAAAAGATCAGTTTCGCTTCTTAGAAATATCTTATGGTTCTCTCATGGAATTAATGTGTCAGACGGAAAT
Organism: Prevotella sp.; assembly: GCA_017556145.1. Classification (GTDB taxonomy): domain Bacteria; phylum Bacteroidota; class Bacteroidia; order Bacteroidales; family Bacteroidaceae; genus Prevotella. Next base: position 29,397 of record JAFZCU010000154.1, read on the forward strand.
TGCACTAGATTTACAATACATCAATCAGGATCAATTTTCTCTCATCGAGACAGAAATTGGTGATATTTACAAGATGTTGTCCTCTATGCAGGCTGCTTTAAAAACTCGCATACAAGGTAATCATCTATAAACTATAAACTTTAAACTATAAACATAATATGGAACAGGAATTATTCTATGCAATGGCGTTGACGCGCCTGACGAACTTTAACTTCCAGCAGGCACTGGAGTTGTATAGGGCAGTGGGAAGTGCGCAGGGGATTTATGAGCACAGAAATGAGATTGGCGATGTTGTTGAGGCATGTTCTCCCCGTCTTCGAGAAGCCCTGAAAGACTGGGGTGAGGCGATGAAACGGGTAGAATTTGAACTAAAGTTCATGCAGGAGCATCAGATTCGGGCGCTGACACCCTTGGATGATGACTATCCCCAACGACTCTGTGAATGTGCCGATGCACCCCTTGTTGTTTATTATCGTGGCAATGCCGACTTGAATCAGTCCAAGATTGTTAATGTAGTGGGAACCCGTCAATGTACGCAGTATGGCAAAGATCTGATCCGTCGGTTTATGAGTGACCTAAGGCAGATGTGTCCGCAGGTGCTGGTGGTCAGCGGTCTGGCCTACGGTGTGGATATCTGTGCCCACAAGGAGGCCTTGGCCTGTGGTTTTGAGACAGTGGCGGTGCTGGCGCATGGGCTTGACCAGATTTATCCCTATCGGCATCGCGAGACGGCTGTCAAGATGCTGGGGCATGGCGGTCTGCTGACGGAGTTTATGAGTCAGACGAATGCCGACAAGCAGAATTTCGTACGTCGAAACCGTATTGTGGCAGGTATGTCAGATGCCTGTATCGTTGTGGAGAGTGCCGCCAAGGGTGGGGGACTCATCACGGCAGATATTGCCCAAAGTTACGATCGTGCCGTGTTTGCCTTCCCTGGGGCAGTAGGCATGACCTATAGCGAGGGCTGTAATCATCTGATACGCGACAATGGCGCGGGGCTGATTACCTGTGCCGAGGATTTTGTCAAGGCGATGGGCTGGCAGGATAAGATGCTGCGACAGCAGGCCCATGCCGAGGGCATTGAACGGAACCTGTTCGTAGATCTTTCGCCAGAGGAGAGCAGTATCGTGAGTCTGCTCCAACAGACCAACGACCTGCAGCTGAACATCCTCAGCGTGAAGACAGGCATCCCCATCGGACAACTGACGGCCTTACTCTTCCAATTAGAGATGAAGGGGGTGGTGAAGCCGCTGGCTGGAGGGATGTATCATCTTATGATGTAGTTTATAGTTTAAAGTTTATAGTTTATAGTTGATTACCAAATAAGTCATTCTTTTCGGCGGGAGAGCTAAAAAAGAGCTGCAGAGGGAGTAGCAGACTAATCATCTCTAAACTCTAAACTTTAAACTCTAAACTAAATAATTTGGCGTTTTGCCAAATAAATGCTACCTTTGCAGCCGTTATGAAGGAAAAGTATATTTTTGAGACCCGGATGCAGGTGCGCGACTATGAGTGCGATATCGAGGGCATCGTGAACAATGCCAATTACCTGCACTATTGCGAGCATACCCGTCATCTGTTTCTGAAGCAGTGCGGCTTGAGTTTCGCAGAGATGCACGAGAAGGGTGTAGATGCTGTAGTGGCCCGTATGTCGATGCAGTTTAAGACACCGCTGAGGCCTGACGACGAGTTTGTGTCACGGCTTGGCTTGACCAAGGAAGGCATTAAATACGTGTTCCACCACGACCTCTATCGCGTAGCGGATGATAAGCTCTGTTTCCGTGCCAACGTGGAACTGGTGTGCATTGTAGACGGCAGGCTCTCCGATAGTGAGGACTACAACCGCGCTTTCGCACCATACATATAGTAAAACATAAAAGATCCGCAACCTGCTGATGGTTGCGGATCTTTTTCTTCAGTTTGGCGACATATTCATTAGAAAAATGCCAGACCAATCTTTAAAAGATCACGGGACCTCGTCCCATGCAGCTTGTAGTTGTGATGGCCGTCAGAAAGGCCGTGAGTGCAGCTACTAACACCTTCGCTCCAATCTCAATGATTCTTTTCTTCATATTCATTTACTTTTTACGTCCGAATCTCTAGTGGCGTTGGAGTGACACATGGGGACTGTCCCTGCTGTGCGCAGCTTGCGGAGTACAGAGGGACTGTCCCCTGTGTGTCACTTAGATGGCGTTTAATCCTTATCGAACCCATCGTCATCTGCCGCCCCCGTGTTGATCACCAGCGTGCTGGCCTGTGCAGGCATCGCGAAGTTGCCAGTATACACTCCCTCTGATTCAGTGAGCTCGATGGTCGAGCCGTTCAGCGTAGCCGTCGGCACCTGGTCCTCAGCAGGCGTGATGCTGATTTCTACCTCGTCATCCTCGTTGAGGCTTGCGCCCGAGGTCACGACATTGCCGTTATGAGTCACACTGGCGGAACCACTACCGCTGGCGGTAATCGTCAATGCGAAGCCAGTCTCCTGATTCTGGCCGCCACCTTGTAATCCTCCCTGAGAGTCACCGCCCTGCTGGCCGCTCTGCGAACCACCTTGTGATCCGCCCTGGTTCTGTGAACCGCCGCTACCGGAGTCTGAGCCTGTCGAAGACCCGCCTCCGCCGTTACCGCCATTGGCCGAAGCCTTAGCAGCCGCAATCTCGGCAGCGGCCTTGTCAGTCCAGCCCAGCTTACCGTCCTTGTTCAGCTCCTCGCGGGTGTACTCACCGGTGGCCTGTGCCAGGAGTTTCAGGCTCTGTACGGCAGGACCGGTCTTGTCGGTCTTGGCGAGGGTACCGATGCTGGCGCTGATGGTCTTGTCGGTGGCAGCGTCATACAACTCGGTACAACCATTGCCCATCACGCTTACCTTAAAGATGGCCAGGTTGTCCACCTTGACGGTATTACCGTTCAGTGTCTGTTCACGCACGCACTTCACAAAGTCACGCAGGATACCCTCGATGGTCCCCTCAGAAAATGGGGTATTATGCTCGGCCATGTGTACAGCCATTTCATGAATATTCAGCGTTTGCTTGTAAGAAACTCGGGGGTAGTACTTTCCGTACGCATCGCTCTTGCTGTTGTTGTTTTGAGTAAGATAAAGTTCAATCATACAGTTTTAATTGTTAATGGGATTTTGTCTTTTGTGCTTCTTTCAAAGACCTCCGGCCTGCGCACTGCCTTCTGTCTCTCGAATGCGGTTGCAAAGGTACGTCATTTTCCAATACAATTCCCGAAAAAGCCCATCCCCGACAAATCCTAAAAATGCAAACTGCTCATACTCAGCGGCTTTTTCAGGTCACACTGTGATGCAAAAATAAAATTTTCTTATGATTTGTTTGGTCATTTAGATTGAAAAGTGTAATTTTGCAGCGGAGAATTTTGTTGAAAAGTGTAGTTTTTGGTCGAAAATAGTTATTGAAAAGTGTAGAGAACCATGCTGTATAGGAAGATTTCATCATAAATCGAGGACTATCTGAATTCTGGGCCATAAACTCTTTTATTACGACAACCGCAAACAGGGTGAGGTTGACTATCTGGTTGACAACCACACAACAATGAGTGTCCATCCGATTGAGGTCAAATCGGGTAAGGACTATACGGTGCACAGTGCCCTCAATAATCTTCTGAAGACACCAGAGTATAATATTCTTGCGGCCACTGTCATTTCCATTGAACGAAAGTTCTATCAAGAAGAAGAGGTCACTTATATGCCCGTCTATTTCGTGATGTTTATGAAAGCCGATACGCCTCAGACTGATGAAAATGATTACATTTTCTAATTGTTTTGTAAATACGAAAGCAAACATTCGGATTATGGATATTATTCCTCGTATTCTTCAAAATTTGCCAGTTCATCCAGTTCTTGTTTCAGTTTCTGGATGGAACGGATGACGATGGGAAACATCTCTAGATAATTCACAGAGAGATAACCGTCCTAGCCTTGCTGAACGAATTTTTGCAAAATAATCTCAAAAAACTTTTGTATTTCGATTATTTTCATTAACTTTGTACCGTTTTCACAAACAAAGATAATGGTACAAACAGATTAAATATGATGGAAGTTAAAGTCGCAGGGAAGGCATTAGTATTATCTCCCATGAAAAAAGAAGAGCTGAAAGGTATACCGATTGATACGAAACTGAGGTTTCAATTCTATCGGGCAATATTCAATGAGAACTTTTTTTGTCTGTTGGAAACAAAGAAGGAAGAGAATCATGCCTCTGTTGATTGTCTAAGGCTGGCAGAACGTCTGAAGAATATACTCAATTTGCCAGTTGTTTTCCTGTTCCGTAATCTCCAGTTTGTGGAAAGGAACAGACTCATAGACCGAGGTGTCTATTTCATCGTTTCAGACAAATTCGCATTCTTGCCGTTCTTAATCATCAACTACAAAGAAACTGTTCGCAAAAAGGCTGAAGAACTGTCTTCGGTTGCACAATATATATTATTATACCATTTACAAATAGATGATATGAATGGTTGGTCTATGGCTGATATGGGAGAGGAATTGCCTTATACATACGTTACCATATCAAGGGCATTCAAGAATTTGGAGGAACTTCACCTTTGCAAGATAGAGCTGGATGAAAACCGAGTGAAGCGTATCTATTTTGAGGGGACAAAAAAAGAAGTGTGGGAACGTTCATTACCCTATCTGAAGGATCCCGTCAAAAAGAAACTCTATTTTGACGATATTGCAACCGATTCAACTTTTACAGAGGGTGGTATCACAGCTTTAGCCCACTATACTTCACTAAATCCAGACGAGACGAAAACCTATGTAATGGATGCAAAGGGATATAAGGATTTGCAACACAACAGCATTTTCGTCAACCAGAACGATATCGAAGGGAACATCTGTATAGAGATATGGAACTATCCACCACTGTGTCAGGACTATGCAGACCCCCTTTCTATATATCTCACATTGAGAGACGACCGTGACCCCAGAACAGAAAAAGAATTAGAAATAATGATTAACAAGCTATGGTAGTAGGATTGGATAAATTCAAGAAGGCATTTGCCGATTTCAAGGACAACTATGTGATTATTGGTGGAACAGCATGTGACATTGTACTGAGCGGTACAGATATGCGCCCGCGAGCCACTGACGACATAGACATGATTCTGGTTGTAGAGAAGATGACAAAAGAATATGGTGATGCCTTCTGGCAGTTCATCAAGGATGGCGAATACAAGGCTGGCAAACGGGAAAAAGATGACAAGACTCCGACATATACGCTCTACCGTTTCACAACCGAAAAAGAAGGGTATCCCGTAAAGATTGAATTACTTTCGCACCATTCGGATATATTGGGCGAACCTTCCGGCTTCCACATCGAGCCTATTCCCTTGTCGGAAGACCTGTCAAGCCTTTCTGCAATTATGATGGACGATGACAACTACGAACTGACAGTTGCCAATAGTGCTGAACAAGATGGTGTGCGCATTGCTACGCCTACGACATTGATATGTCTGAAAGCCCGTGCCTACCTCAACTTGCTCAAAGACCGTGCAAGCGGTAAACAAGTCAATACAAAGGACATCAAGAAGCACAAGACTGATGTCCTGAAACTTATAGCAACAGCCTCCATCCCTGAACCTGTCGCTGTGCCGCAGTCTGTCTATGACAGTGTGATGGAATGTGCTGCGTCCATTGAAGAGGAGTTGCCAAGCCAGTCTTTACAAGCCGCTTTGCAAAGGGATGCAGACGCCATCCAGGCATTTGTGGACACTTTGAAGGAATCATTTGTAGCGAGCAAAGAGGAATGAAGATACAATACGCATCCGACTTACATTTGGAATTTGCCGACAACTGTCGAATTCTCAAGCAAGAAGAACCCATGAATGTCCGTGGCGACATCCTTGTGCTGGCGGGTGACATCGGCTATCTCGGTGATGACAACTACCAGACACATCCTTTCTGGGATTGGGCTTCCGAGAACTATCAACAGGTCATCGTGGCATTAGGCAATCATGAGTTCTACAAGTTCTATGATCTTTCCTCCATGCACGACGGACTCATAGGCGAGATTCGCCCCAATATCCACTATTACTATAATGCCGTTGTTCATCTTCAGGACATCGATATCATCGTATCTACACTTTGGGCAAATATTGCCTTAGAAGATGCCTATATCACAGAGCAGAGTGTCACCGACTTCCGTCGCATTCTCTACGGTGAGGACATCTTCACCTTTGCCGACTTTAATTGTGAGCACAAACGATGCTTTGATTTCATCAAACAGTCTGTAGCCGCGAGTACTGCGAAGCATAAGATTGTCGTCACCCATCATGTGCCGACCTTCCAACTGATGTCACCAGAGTTTCAGGGAAGTCGTATTAACGGAGCCTTCACTGTCGAACTTGCAGACTATATTACAACCAGTGGCATCGACTACTGGATATACGGTCATTCCCATCGCAATATTGACAAGACCATTGGCTCCACTCGCTGCATTTGTAATCAGTTTGGATATGCCTTCCACAACGAACATCTGACATTCGACAGAAATAAAATAGTCATTTTAGAATGAATCTGCTATTTGAATTTTTGTCCATTTACCAAAAAAGCCCACACCAAACGGTGCGGGCTGGCAAACGATCTTTCCTATAGTTTTCGAATAATATTACTCTCCTTGATAGATGCCGATGAAGAATACAGCACCTGATGTCTTCAACTTCAGTGCAATCGCCTCTTCTATAAGCCTTTGATAATACACAAATTTCAATTTTTGGCACAAAGATGCAAAATTCCCAAGATTTTCAATCAAATAATCCCAAGAATTTCAATTTTAAGCCGTATTTTCATCCTTTTAATCTTTCTTTCCCTCCGCTGGTTCCATGAGCCCCTGTATTTTCACAGAGTCTACCTCGCCTCAAGTTTTCCTTTCACTACCTCATACTCAAATTTCCGAAAAGTCCTATACGTATCTTCCTGATCTATTTTCGTCCATATTACTATATTCGGGTATTCCTGGTCGTCCCGCACAACAATATGATCGATATCTATCACAAATGCTTCTCGACTTACTTCCTTCAAAGCCGCCTCCACAAAAGCCCTGTATTTATACCCTACACCTTCTATAAGCTTATCATTCTTGAGAAGCTTTCCTATATCATATTCCACCTTGTTGGGACAATACTTTTCATCCGTAGGATACCTGTCCTTCAGTTTCTTCAGCGACAATTCGTACGAATTCTCCTTAAGCACAATCTTTGAATAATCCAAATCACGGCCAGAAAAGGTTTTCATGATGAAGTCTATGTCCTCCTCAGCCATCCTGCTTCCAAATACAAATCCCTTAATTGCCCTATAGTCTATCTTCAGCCTCCTTCCTCCTTTCTCAAACACAAGCCTATGTTCTGCCTCATGCTTCCAGGCCTTCGATTTGTTCCCCACGAAGCATTTCAGCATATCAACTATTGATTGTCCCATAATCTTGGTTATATCAAATTGTGGTAGCTTAGTTGAATAAGCTACATCAAACTCTTTCACAGTATCATATTTCACTTCCTTAAATGACCGTGAAATCACTTCAGTATCGAAAATAATAGCATATCCACAATGACCGCTGGCATAATAGGCCCACATCAACTCATTGGCAGGTTCCTTACTCAGAGAATATATACCCGATGAACATACCTTATTATACAAATTACTTACACTATCCTTCACCCGCTCCATAGCGCCGCCAGAAGCTAATGGTTTAAACAGTCTTATTTGCAAATTGAATAGGCTGTCATCATACAAAGCCTCTGCAGGATCATTCAACTGATCAATGGTTGGAATGTATATAGTATCATGTGACAGGAGTTCTATATCTCGTTCAAAGATATCCATCCCATTATCATCCTTCGTCCCTCTTCCAGATCTATACTTATATGCTATCATAAGTTTCTTATTTTCTTTTCACCATGCGTAGCGCCTTTTGTTATCACTTTTCACTCTTCCCTTATGCAGGATTCAACTGAACGACACTTTTTCTTGCAAGCCTCTCTTCTATTTGATTGACCAAATATAGAGGAAGAATACTTTTCCGCCTCATCAAATACTGCATTTTCTTCAATTATTGTCCAAAATAATGTATTAAACGGCTTCTTCAGCATCTCAAAATCATAATTTGTGGAATCTGAGACTTTAAACAAGGAACACAGTTGGGGGCAAAGTTTTTCTGCTTTGGTTAGCAACATATAGATAAATGAGGCTCTTTAATATTTGAATATATAGACTATTTCTACTATTATATAATATTTGGTCGGCAGTAAACTTAGTTGCTCTTTTTGCGAGTATGGTTATCTTTTGCTTTGTATATATAATTGTATCACTTTCACCCGCAGGCGCGCTGACAAAAGGTACATTTTCGATTCGACCAACAAAAGCATTGGACCTTGCCAAATGAATACATATCTTATATTGGTTCACCATATAAATTCAAACTTATCGTTACTTCTAAATCTTCTATAACCACAAAACCGCATTGCTAGCATTAATCCTTCAACCTAACAATACGTTTTTTCTTGTCTTTTAACAACTTCTCAAAATAATGGGCAACTTCCTACTCTCCCACATTTCATTGCAGTACCATCGGCTCTCTCGGGTTTTACTTCTCTGTTCGGAATGGGAAGAGGTAGATCCACCGCAGACATAGCCACCCTCGATTAATCTTTACTTACGTAGCGCCGGCTACCAAGCAGCGGAGAACAGCACCAGGGATATAATCGTTGCTACGTTCACCAACGTTATCGGCAAGCAGATACCGCATACTGCCAATACTGCGATGATAAAACAAAATAGCAGCAGTATTTCTACTACCCAATCAATCCCATTTTTCGGTCGATCCTATCTGAAGAACAGCATCTTCGAAACGTGTATCAAATACGATCCTACGGTTAACGGATCACAAAGAGGAACACATACTCGGAAGAGTGCCATCACTAAAGAAATACCGCCTGTCAAATTCTCCAGTAAGTTTAACGTCTTTCTCAGGACGGGCACTGCCTAGCATCTCGCTAGACAGTCCTAAAGCAATTTAATAGTTTCCATATATTAAATAATTAAGAAATTTGTAAATAATTAATCTAGTTCTCATCTTTCGATGAGTTTATCTCGCATTAATCATTGTTTTCATTCATCCTCACCCTCATCCATTATAATACTTCTATATGATGGTGTTGCCCCTAATATCCCATTACGGTATGCCTCATAATAAGTGAATGCACGATTGAACTTATTTATACTAATAAACTCTGATAGCCTATACAAATGACTACTTCCATCAGAATGTTTCTCCGTAAACACGACAGAATCAGGGCGTACGAAATCCTCTTGCATCAGCCACTCACGGTGATGAGTAGATATCAGCAACTGAGATTCTGTTGAGTTGACAAGGAACGTTTTCAACAGATACTCTAACAAATCCGGGTGAATAGAATTATCTATTTCATCTATAAAAAACATACATTTCTGATACAACAGCATATCTAGAACTCCACATAATTGATAAAAGCGTTGTGTTCCCAAAGATTCATCAATATAGTCAACATTGACACGTGACTCACCATTTGAATGTACAAATTCCACATGGCGCAGAGGGAAATTCTCTTTGATCTCTTCTAAACTCATATCAGGATTACTTTCAACGAGTTTCATTTTTACTTTCTCGTCAATATTATCCCAGGATTCCTTTTTGATAATAAAATCTTCAATCATCAAGTCCGCTCCATGAAGATACTTCAGCAAACGTTTCTTACTGATCTTACCCTGATCTATTAGACTGGACACGTATCCATAAAGATTCGTGTCTGGCTCAATCATCGGATATAAATAATGATCGAACCACTCTACTGCCTTCTGCAAGTGTGGTATATCTATACTTACTTTTAGAGAGCCGCCCAATACCGTATTGTTCCATAAAGTGGATTTCTCGAGCAGTTTAAAATCCTTCCTGTAGCGGAAATAGTTCACTCCTATCTTAATGATCACTGTTTGATTCTCCTCATTGGTTTCTCTACTATAGATAGTTCGCCACGATTTATCCTGCACGCGTAACCGTTCCTGTACTATACAACGGTTATTAAACGAAACAGCATAATGATACTGCAAATTGGAAGCGATAAAATGTATAGACAACTCCGTTGGCTCGTCTTGTCGAATCTTAAACCAATAGGGCACATAAAATGACAATGGTCTGTTTTTATTTCCAAATGGCTCACAAACCAACATCCTTAGTATTTCCAACGACCTTAATATGGTTGTCTTACCGGATGCATTAGCCCCCATAATGGTTCCAAATTTCAGAAGTTTAAGACCTTCCTTGGGCTCGACTAGATATAATTCAGAAAGGTCCTCAAACCCAGACTTAGCTTCAAATGAAAGCGTTATCTTATCATTAATGGAACAATAATTCCCGACAGTAAAATCTATTATCATTGAGTTCGTCGCTCTATAGGTTATTATCTATTAAATCCCTCTCGTATGGAAGTAACTGATTCTTCAATTCCTGATGCTCCTTGATATATTTCACCACCTCTTCTTCTGTGAGATTGTCAGGAATATGGCTTCTTAACTTCCTTATTGTGATGGTTGGTATACCATATTCCAAAAGAATAGATAGATTTGATGGCAGAAAATTGGTCTCTAATAGCTGAGCATAGTAACTATATGAACACATCTGCTTTCCACAAACATAATTGATGATACTCTCGCCTACACGTAATGCCTTTGGTACATAATACTGGAACCATCTGCGCTGTATGGCAAATGCCTTCTCCAGATTCTTATCATAGTTCTGGTCGCTATCTCCTTGCAAAAATTGGAAGAACTTGATGATAGACTTATTTTGGTTATACTTACTAAGATAAAGGGTCAGTTGCTTACCTGAAAGTACTTTGTCATCTTTATAAAGTATTTTGCACTGCCATAACAGGTCTATTGTTTCCAGCAACTCATTATATTTAGGTATCTGTTTCCATAAGAAATCCCGTTTTCTTGATCTCAGATAGTCCTGAACGGTTTTCACTAGCTGTATTTGGTTATTGACGCTGATTCCGTTACGCTTGATGATGGCCAGTAAATCTGCAGGTATCTTTTGTAACTTATCATAGCGCTCACGGTGTTGAGGTTTTACCTTGTCTGGCGGTATATTAATAAGTACTTCGTTCTTTAGGTTATCCTGTTGGTCTGCAAATGGCATGTCTATGCTCAGTTCTTTTTGGGGCGGTTCGCTAATAAATGTGTAAACACGTCCCACATAATGCTCCATCAACCTTCCTGCACGCCCCTTGATGTTACTATAGTCGAAGAAATCCAGTTTGTTACCTCCTTTTGTATCACTGAAGACAACCACATTCTTCGCACTGGTATTTACGCCCTCTATGATGGTTGGAGTGCAAAAAATAACATCCAGTTGATGATGATTGAAATAGCGAATAATGCTTCCACCTATATGCTTGGGGATAGAGGCATCATGAATGGCTATTCCGTATTCCAGTTCTTTTGTCAATGTCCATTTATCACTTATCTCCTTTTTAATCCATTCTACTAAAGGTGATTCTTTATATCGCGGTGTCACTCGCTTATTATTCAAATACTCATAGTAAAACAAACTCAGGTTTCTTGCCTTTTCAGGACTAGAACAATACACCAATGTTTGTTCATCCTTTGGCCGGGAGGCTAAAAGTTGGAACAGTTTTGCTAGTTTCTCTGGTCTGGTATCGTTAGGCTCACTTCCTTTCTCTTCATAGCTATCTACTAGGCTATAATCAGTTCTAATAAACTCTACTTCGAAATCCCTTTCAAACGTTGGAGATATCGTCATGATATTCGGTCCTAGAAAATAGAATTGAGGATGGTGTTCATAATATATGCGCATAAATGCATTATTCAGGACATCTACTCGTTCGTCATCACGAGCATAGCTTATCTTATAAAACTCGTCTATTATGAGGAAGTCTATTCTCGGAAACTCTACATACTCAACCACCCGTTCTGCTGTAAGAAGAAAGATATTATCACCTTCAGGATCGTAAGCCTGTGTTGTCCTTACTATGAGTCTGTAGCTATTGCTATACCTTAGCATCTTGATTCTAGTCTCATCAAGCAAGGCTAATGTTGGCTGAATGACGACTATGTTGTGATACTTATGTGATGCCACGATTTCTTCTATCAGCAGGCTCTTTCCATAACTAGTCGGGGCACTAAGTACCACGTTCTTTCCACTGAAAAGCAAGTCTGATATTCTCTTCTGGTCTGAATGAAGTGTTACCGATGGCAGGTATGACGATTCGTGATAGCACTGGCGCATAGCGTCATCTAGCGATTGGATCTCCAAACCAGGTTCTCTGCCGTTTAGATATGGATAGAATCCTAAACTCTCCATCAATTCCGACCACAAAGGATAGAGATTAGAATCCATTTCATGCCAATGGTTTAACATGCGGATAGCAATCTTACGAGCCAGAGCTTCCTCATTTTCAGACAAAAGGCCACTACACGCACGAGCATAGGCGAATCCTTCAGCATACGTTATCTGCCTTGATTCCTCCAATTGCTTCAATATATGATTAATGTAAAGCCGATCCATAGTTTAGAATTGCTGGGCATGCCACAACTTCAGATGCAAGTTTTTTACGAATTCAGCCTTGTCCTTGACAGGGAACATCAGCAATACGATATTAACTTTATCTTTTAAGGGACATTTATTGATTTTATCAAAATACTCTTTTAGCTCCCTTACATTAGCCTTATGATATTCAAGTCCCTCCAATTGATTCAGTTCTTCTTCGAGTTGCTTTTGATAAACATCATGAGGATACAAGCAGAGCATGGCTAAGTTCAGTCCGTCTATCATATCCATTAATCGTTCATTCTTCTGGAACTTTTTGATCCACTCTTCTTTGTCTGGATTTGTCTGACTTTTTAAGTTCTTCTGTATAACCACGAACTGCTCATGCATATAATCGCGAGTAAGGTGTTCACGGAGATCTTTCACTAGATTGCTCAACCCACCCTTTCCATCAGAATACAATTTACTCTCGCCTAACCATAACTGTTTGCTGTCAGGAATATAATGTACGGCATCAAAACCATGAGCAGGCACGCCTCTTGAATCACTAAAAAACACTTTCGACATCAATGATCGTGTTCCCTTGAAATCACGAAGCAGTAGATGAAGTAACAATTCGCCAAATTCTCCACGGTTGTTCTCTTCTAACTCCTTTACTTTCTCTACCTGCTCAGCATCCTTTTTATTATTGACATAATAATCGAGCATGGCTTTATAGGGGTCTGTCTTATAAAGACGGTTTGCCGCCTCGGACACCTTCGACATGGCATCCTCTAAACTTATGCCCTCATGCCAATCGAATACATATTCAGGTAACACCCGTATTACGAGTTTGGCCAACTCATCTACGGGATATCTCGGTTTTCCGTCATCCCCAATATCCATCTTGACGAGGAATGACATAAGATCATCCTCATCAATAGTTACTTCGATTAATTGGGCTTGGTCAAAGACTCGATTATCAAACTTTCCTTCAGCCATTTCTTATCTCAATCTACCACACCAACTCCTTATCCTTCAATCCCCATCCGTACCACAAATGTCCGTATGGGCAGGCAAACCACTTCCTCGCATGTTTCCATGGCGCAGTCCTGCATTTCCGTCCTACACATTTGTGCTTCGCCTTACATATATCAATAAGTTCACATGGAATACAAGCATCGCCTAGGACGTATGTAATACTTCCTGCAGCTATAAGATACTGTGCTCTACGTTTTCTTAAAGCGCACCCAGATACTTTCGTAGTAAACGATGTCTTATAATAATCATTGGACAGTACTGGCGTACCCAATCCTTTTAGCAACTGGCGAAATTGCATATTCATCTTTAAGCTACCACCAGATATGAAATCATAGATAAACAGCGGGTATTGAAGTCTCATCTCCACCGCTCTGTTTATAACATTGTAATACCACCGTCTGATATCGTTATAACTTCCATTGTTAAACTTTTTGTCAAGTGACTCTAAAGCTAAATCCTTAATGCTTCTCAATCCGTCTGCGTATGTTTGCATTCCGTTCGTTCCTGCTACTTGGGTGCGACTAATAAGATTCAGGACAAAAGCTCTCCAGTCAGCCGGGTTCCCTGCATTTACATAATGCTCAAAGAATCCTATAAGTGCACTTCCCGAATGGCTAAACGTCAGTGAATAATCGCATAGACAGAAAAGTAATGGTTGATTGTTTTCAAGTTGCGGACTATAGAAATGAGCCAACTGACTTACTACATCATACGGATAATTGGGAGAAGCTTGCACAATTAGCGGATTATTCCCATACATTATCGTTTCCCCTAAATAAGCCATACTCTCAGAAATGTGATAATTTCCCAACAAAAAATCACCTCCTACATATGGCACATGCACATTGTGCATTGTAATTATGACTCCATTTAGATTCAAATTCTGGTTGCTTACCGTTGCTCTTCCTGTTATCTGCAAAGTATCCTCATCAACTCCATTCAAGTCTATTGTCCCTTCTACAGAATCAAGCACATTTTGGTTATTCTGCACATTATTCGCACCAGGAAACAAAGGAATAGGAACCCTTATCTGGTTTGTGTTCATATTATAAACACGGTTAACACGATCTGCAAGACATTCGCCCATAACATATATATTATAGAGCCCCGCCACTGTCGAAACATCCTGAAGGAAATGAATATACTCATGTAAAAAGGTACACAAAGTCTTATCATCCCATTTCCACCATTTCTTAATATTCTGCTTTGTATGAACATGCAGGTGGAACATACTTGGCATATAGAATCCTAATACCTGATTATAATTTCTAATGTTTCGCATTACCAACTATTTTCTTACCATTGCCTATGATGTATAATTCTTTCATATCTCACTACTTCCCAATCCTATTCCCATCCTTCACCCCTTGAATATACACTTCCAAGCTAAGTTTCATTTGCCGTTTCTGCTCCTCCTTCTCTTGGTATGAGATTTGCGAATGGTCTATCTGAGCTTCGCAGAAGTGCGATATATTCTTCTTTATCATGTCTATCTGCCATTCCGGGATAGGATGACTCATGAATCCCGTTCCCAAGTAAGCCGCAAACACACCTTTGTAATATTCATTACCCATTTTATTATATTTATAAAACCGAGTGCAAAGGTACAGAGATATATCAATGAGGCCTAACGTTATCGGAAAATTTCACATATAGCTATGGGGTAGCGAGTTACGACAAACAAACAAAACTCATGTTCCACCCCAATGGGGCACAAGCTTCGTTAAACATACTAGAACCTTGACGCAGAGGGCCTTCCCTTGTAGTCAATTGCATCCCCCTTTGAAGGGGGCCTTGGGGGGTAACACCACATTTTTTGGTTCGTTTTCTCAGAGTGAGCGAGAAAATGAATGAATCCTTTTGGTTCTTTTCGAAAAGAACAAATCATCACACTTCTCTCAGAAGTGCAACCGGCACAAACGCGATCGCCACGCTCGCAACGCCTTCTATCTCCACCACCACTCTTTTGCATCTTTTCACCCGCCTAATCACTCCCGTAACACCTTCAAAAGCGCCGCCGGTAATCATGACACGCTTGCCCTCTTTGCCAACAATGGTCTCGTCGTTGAGAAACATCACACTATTGTCAGTCTTGGAGGCCACACGCATAAAATTCTCCATCTGTCTGTCAGGCACCGTCATGATGGTATGCGGCTGCTGAGCAGTTTGGTCGATCATGTATCGCAATGGTTCCAATACCTCATTTGATGATTTTAGATAACTTATCCGCTCCTGAGTAGATCGCACGAAGATGAGGTTATTAATGGCCGGCACCAACTCCCGCTGAGGATTATCCTTATACGCATCCACCACCTTATACGTCATTGGAATAAAGTTCTCAATGCTTAGTCGGTCGAGCTCTGCTTTCACTTTGAGTTCACGCGAGTACGTTACTCTCATCGGAAACCAAACTTTGGGGTCACTACACATCGTTGTGTCGTGTCCTAAGTCTTTCGCATATTGATTCGTTGCCATCATATTACTCTGATTTTCAGTCGCTTTATGACTTCAACTACAGCCTCAAATATTTATGAAACCGATTATTCTGGTGCAGATTATGCATCTATGGTGCAAATATACAAAAATTTCACTTAATTTCCAAACAAAAGCAGAAAAACTTTTATCAGTGTTAATCTATGAGTTATATATAATGAAAGATGTTTTTTAACTAAAACTTGCATATATCAAAGATTTGTCGTATCTTTGCCCCGAAAATAAAAAAAGATAAATATATGTGTACAGTTAATATAAAAGTTGATGAGGCTGTAATGCAGAGGATAAATCCTTCGCTAACAAGTAATGAACTTATTGGCGAGTGGTTGCAAGAACAAGTAGACATGCTGATAGAGGAGTATGAGTCTCCAGAAATGAGTGTTGAAGAGCTCTATCATGCAATTGAACAGGATGTCAAAGCTGTTTACGCAGATTGATGGAAGGAACATCATTCAGGTACGTTATTAAGGCCCGAGCGCAAATGAAGATACGCTCGTTCTATAAGAATGTGGCTAAGAAATACCGGCATACATATGACTTTGATGATTTCATGCGTAATGTACACGATGCACTTTTTGCCATATATCAAATAGAGGTATCTCTTCCTAGGCGTAAACCTACGCTCAGCCGATGGAAGGGCTATCATATGGCTAATACAGAAAAATGGTATTTTGCTTACACAATAAATGGTGATACGATTACGATTGTCGATGCCTGCCACGCCCAAAATATGTATAATAAGGAACAGTAGTTTTGGGGATAAGATAGATACCAATACCACTCTTTTTCCTAATCGGTCGTGCCATCGATTCTGATGTCTTATACAATACAAAGGCAAAGATATAAACCTATTCTCAATTAGCCAAATATTCAGTGAAGAAATTGATCAGTAGAACCGACCCCGTGATCCCTAGGCGGGTCTATTGTTACATGAAGTCCGAGCTGCTCTATCCTGGTAAAAACACATCGGCAGAGGTCTTCAAGAAAGACCTGATAGAATACATTGACTATTATAACAATGAGAGAATAAA